>NZ_FNCE01000006.1 GCF_900100655.1 Limimonas halophila | reverse complement strand
CATAGCCCCATCCCCCTCTGGGTTTCGGGCTATCGCCCCAAACCCATCTCCCCCTTCCCCTACAAGGGGAAGGGGGAGATTACAGAGGGGGTTGGGGTCGATGATTTCATCAATTCGGCAGTATGAGTCAGCTTCGCTGCTGCTTGCGCAGATACCCCGACAGCGGCGCACGGCCGAGCACCAGAAAGAGCGCGCCCAACACGGCGACGTAGACGATGGCCGCCAGGCCCGCGCCGGTTACGCCGAAGGCCACGGTGCCGCCCGCCAGCGCGGCGAAGTAGACGGCCGTGGTGATGGCGCGCACCGCCACCACCAGCCGCACGTGGCCGGTGGAGAACAGCAGCGGCTGCAAGGGAAAGATCCAGGCCTGCCCCGCGAAGGCCACGGCCGTCAGCACCATCGCCGCGTAGGCGCCCGTGTAGGCCTCGCCGAAGGCCAGGGCGATGACCGGCTTGCCGGCCAGCGCGAGCGCGCCGCAGAGGACGAGGGAAAACCCGCCCGCGAGCGCCGCCGTGCGCAGCACCATCTTGCGCCGGTCGCGGGTGTGGCCGCGCGCCGCCTGATGGGTCAGTTCGGGCAGGATCGTGGGCGTGAGCAGCTTGCTCACCGGCTTCTCCACCACCTGGCCCAGTTTATCCGCCACGCGGAAGAGGCCAGCGCCGCCGGGGCCGAGCAGCCAGCCCACCGCGATGACCGCGGCGTCCTCGCGCAGCGTCATCAGCCCGCGCGTCACCTGGATGCCGCCCACGTAGCGCCAGATGCCCGGCTCGGGCCGCCAGAAGCGCCGGGCGGGCCGCGCCAGGCCGCGCAGCAGGCCGCGCTCGCGCAGCGTGCGCAGCGCCATCGCCATCATCACCATGCGGGCGAAGGCGCGCGCCGCGAACCACGCAAGCAGGAACGCCGGCAGCCCCGCGCCAGCGAGCAGCATCCCCGCGCCCGTCAGCACGCGCAGGAACGGCGCCACGGCGGATTGCAGCGACAGCAGCCGCCAGCGGTCGAAGAGCTGCAGCACGCCGCGCGGCGTGTCCACGAACATGATGAAGACGACGAGCGTGCCGTAGACCCGCGCCATCGGGGCCGCGTCCGGCGGCAGCCCGAAGGCGTCGCCCGCCGGACCCAGCGCCACCATCACAATCGTCAGGGCGACCGCCGCGCTGAGCGCGTTGACTGTCACGCCGTACTGGATCAGCCGCTGCAGGTGGCGCGGACGGTCGGCCTGTAGCGCCTCCGCGCCGTGGCGCAGGATGGCGTGCTGCGCGTTCAGCCGCGTCAGCTTCCCGGTCGCGATCACCAGGCTTTCCAGCACCGCCAGGATGCCGAACGCTTCGGTGCCCAGGGCTCGCGCCGCCAGCGCCATGGCCACCAGGCCGAGCACGGCCTGGGCGGTGCGCCCGATCAGCAGCGTGCCCGCATTGCGGACGGGGCGCAGCCACGGCTTCGCGCGGATGTGGCCGCCAAGCGCGCGCAGCCCGCGCACGGCGCGGTTGTCGGTGAGCGTGTCGGCGAGGGGCATCGCGCGGAACGAAGGTGGCGCCGGACAGGACGTGCACCCGGCCGCCTAGGCCGGACGGGGCCGGAGTTTGGCGCCACGGCAGCCGGACGGCAAGCCGTGCCGTCGCCGGCGGGGCGTTCAGGCCGCGGGGCGCACGGAGGCGTCCGCCGGCCCGGCGGCTTCCCGCGGCGCGGCGATCAGGGCGCGCACGGCGGCGCATGCCCGCGCCACGTCCTCGGCGGGCACCTCGGCGGTCGGGCCGCCGGCGGCGGCGAGGGCTTCGTGGACGCGGCCGAGATCGCGCGGCGGCACCCAGAGGCCGCGGCGGGTCAGCGCCGCCGACAGGCCCGCGCAGGGCCGACCCAGCCCGAGCCGTTCGATCACGTGGGGGAGGTGTTTGGTCACCACGGCCGCCCGCCGGCGCAGCGGCAGCTCCACGGTTTCCACCGGTTTGCCGGTGCGCAGGGTTTCCGCGACCATCGAGGCGCTTTCGCCGGTCACCAGCAGGCGCTCGCCCAGCGCGACGAAGCCGGCCAAGGGGTTGTCCGCCGCGTCCGGCCGCCACGGGATGACCCGGTTGGGCACCGTCAGCGCCGCCGCGAAGGCTTCGACGGCGGCGGCCGGGGTGCGCGGGCTGCCGCAGGCGAGGACCGACCCGCCCAACTCGCCAGCGCGCTCGCTCGCCAGGGCGGCGAGTCGCCGGGCGGTGGCCGCGTCGAAGACGTGCGTGCTGCTGTTGCCGCCCAGCAGGACGGTCACGCAGGGGCCGGGCAGGTCCGCCACGCGCGGGCGCCACGCCGCCGCGCCGGCGGCCAGGCGCGCCGGATCCAGGGTGTTCAGCGGCAGGTGGTTGTGCACGACGTTGGCGTCGGCCGGCAGCTTGTACTGCGGCGTGGTGATGACGAGGTCGGGCTGGTCCAGGGGCGCCCAGGGACGCCCGAGGGCGACGATGCGCGTGCGCCCGCCCGAGCGGCGGCGGACGTGCCGCGCCAGGCCGATGGACCGCCCGCCGATGACGAACACCGCGTCCGGCCAGGGCGGGCCGACCCGCGCCACGGCCTCGCGGTCTCCGGGGAGACCCAGGCTGGCCGTCAGGCGGTCCAGGGCGACCCGGACCAGGCTTCGGCGGACGCGGACGCGTGTGTGCGGCCAGCCCAGGGCGTCGGCGAGCGCCTGGAGCTGCGCGTCGTCGCCCCGGCGGCCCTCCTGGAGGAGCACGGCGTGCGGGGTCTGCTGCGTCATGAACCCACCGCTTGCCCTGGGGGCGCTCTCTGGCGCGGCCCTGGCCGCATCGGCCGCAGGGTAGCGCGCCTGTGTTACGACACGATAACAGGAGACCATCGCGACGCGCTGCCGCGGCTTCATTTCACAAGCGTGTTACACGTTTTGACCATGCTGTCGCCGGCCCAGGGGCCGCCGCGGTGCACTTGATTGGGCGCCGGCAATGTGAAAAACCCCGCCGGTGCGGGCGAGTTTCGGGCAGACGGATTGTGCGGCGAGGAGAGGTGCCGTGAAGTTCTTCGACGATGACCGAATGGCCGAGCTCGACGAGTCGGCGTTCCAGAACGCCCACCCCTACCCGTGGGTGAACCCGGCGGGCGTCCTGCGCCAGGAGGCCTACGAAACCCTGCGCGCGGAGCTTCCGCCGGTCGAGATCTTCGAGACCTCGTTCGGCAAGCCGCGGCGGCACGGGCAGGCCCCGCACGACCGCTACAAGCTTCCCTACAGCCCGGATCTGCCCATCTCGCAGGCGTGGCACGACTTCGTCGCCGAAGTGCACGGGCCCGAATACCGCACGTTCCTCGCCCGAATGATCGGCAACGACAACTTCGAGATCAGCTGCCAGTGGCACTACACGCCCCAGGGCTGCTCGGTGTCGCCGCACTGCGACGCGGCGTGGAAGCTCGGCTCCCACCTGCTCTACTTCAACACCGCGGACGACTGGGATCCCAGCTGGGGCGGCGAGACGGTCATCCTCGACGACAACGGGCGCTTCAGCCACAAATCCGCGCCCGCCTTCGCGGACTTCGACCGCGCCTACGGGGCCGAATCACTCGGCAACCGCAGCCTGCTCTTCATCCGCAATCAGAACTCCTGGCACGGTGTGCGCGAGATCGCCTGCCCCGAGGGCTACCTGCGCAAGGTCTTCCTGATCGTCATCAAGCGCCAGGGCATGATCGAGCGCTTCAAGCGCCTGATCGCGGCGTGACCCGATCACGCCGCACCCGCCAAGGCAAGCGGACCGCAGCACCGTGAGCACCGCAGACGCCACCCACCGGCAGCGCGCCGTCGTGGTGGTCGGCGCCGGGCGCAGCGGCACCAGCGCCGTCACCCGCGGCGTCGCCGCGCTGGGCGTGGACCTGGGCGACAACCTCAAGGCCGGCACCGCGAAGAACCCGAAAGGCTTCTTCGAGGACTGGGATCTGATCCGGGTCAACTACGACCTGCGCCGCACCTTCGGCTTCAAGCGCTCGGGGGCGGGCGTCACGCGCCTGAGCGCCGAAGAGGTCGAGGGGGCGGACCTGGAGCCCCTGGTCGAGCGCGCCGCCGAGGTCATCCACGCGCGCTTCGGCGACAGCCCGGTGTGGGGTTTCAAGGCCGGCGGCGTGCTGAGTTTCCTGCCGTTCTGGGAACGCGTCTTCGCGCGCGTGGGCTGCGAGCCGAGCTACGTCGTCGCGCTGCGCAACCCCATCAGCGTCGCCAAGTCGCGCACCAAGGCCAGCCTGCGCCGGGGCGTGCAGGAAAACAGCGACCTGGAAATCCTGGCGCGCCTGGTGCCCAACTTCCGCCGGGCGGCCCAGCATCCGCTGGCGGTGCTGGAGTACGACCGCCTGCTCGGCGACGCCAAGGGTGAGCTGATGCGCGCGGCGGACACGCTCGGCCTGCCGGTCACGGACGCGGTCGAGCGCAACCTGGACGCCTACGCCACCGACTTCCTCAGCCAGGGGCTGCGTCGCAACGCCGCCAGCGAGGCCGAGCTGCGCGCGCACCCGCGGCTGAGCCCGCTGACGCGGGATGCCTATCTGGCGCTCCGGCGCTTGGCGAGCGGCGAGTGGTCGCTCGACTCCCCCGCGTTCTGGGCAGAGTGGGACCGCATCGACCGCACGCACGCCGAGATGGCGCCCGCCCTCCGGCACATTGACGCGCTGGAAGCGGAGATGAGCCAGGGCATCGTGGGCGGTGTGCGCGCGGCGCGCGACGTTCTGCGCCAGAAGCTCGGCCGGCGCTGAAGGGGAGGGCGTCGTCATGGCCGTACTGATAACCGGCGTTGCGGGCTTCATCGGCAGCCATCTGGCGCGCGCGCTGCTGGATCGGGGCGAACGCGTGGTGGGGCTGGACGCGCTTACCGACGACGGCGCGCTGGCGCTCAAGCACGACCGGCTGGCGCCGTTGCGCCAGCGCGACGGCTTCGATTTCCACCGGGGGGACGTGGCGGACAGCGCCGAGCTTGCCGAGGTCGTCGCCGCGCACCCGGATATCGACCGGATCGTGCATCTGGCCGCGCGAGCGGGCGTTCGCGAGTCCATCGCCGAGCCGCTGCGTTTCGTCGACGCCAACGTGCGCGGTCAGGTGGCCGTGCTGGAAGCCGCGCGCCGGCTGGCGCGGGTGCGCCACATCGTCTACGCCAGCTCGTCCTCGGTCTACGGGCGCTCCACGGCGACCGCGTTCCGCGAGGACGACCGGGCCGATGCCCAGGAATCCGTCTACGGCGCCACGAAGCGCGCGGGCGAGCTGATGGCGCAGACCTACGCCCAGCTCTACCCAACCCCGATGACCGGCCTGCGCTTCTTTACGGTCTACGGACCCTGGGGGCGGCCCGACATGGCGTATTCGACCTTCACCGACGCCATCCTCAGCGGCCGGCCGCTGACGCTCTACGGCCACGGCCGCGCGCGGCGCGATTTCACCCACATCGACGACATCGTCGCCGGCATCCTGGCCGCCCTGGACCGGCCGCCCGAGGGGCCCGTGCCGCACCGCGTCTACAACCTGGGCAACAGCCACGCCGAACCCGTGAGCCGCTTCGTCGCCGTGCTGGAAGCGGCGTGCGGCCGCGAGGCGGACAAGCGCTACGCGGATCTGCCACCCGGGGACGTTCCCTACACGGCGGCGCATTTGACGCGCGTGGAAGCGGAATTGGGCTACCGTCCCACGGTGAGCATCGACACCGGCCTGCCTGCCTTTGTCGCCTGGTACCGCTGGTACCACGGGCTGTAACCGCCGCCCACGGCACCCGGTCAGCGCACCGCGAACACCTGGACCCCCGGTGGGGCGCGCCCTTGGACGCGCCGCCGTGTCAAAAAGAAAGCCCCCGATGCAGGTGGATCGGGGGGCCCACAGGCGCGCCCTTGGACGCGCCGCGGCGACAAAAAGAAAGCCCCCGATGCAGGTGCATCGGGGGCTTGTGGGCATCGGCGTTTTTTGCGGGGCCGGGGACCGCGGTTCGCCGCGGCCCCGACCACGATAGCCGGGCCGTTCGGCCGGCGCGTGCCGGCGCACGCGCCAGCCTGTCAGCCTTATCCCTTGAGCTGCTGACCGGGCTGGCCGCCGCGCGGCAACTCCTTGTTCGCGTCGAAGAACGGCACCTGGTGGACGGTGGCGTTCACCGGCGTGGCCTCGGCCGGCAGGCCGACGGACAGCGCGGTGCCCAGCTCGGCGTACTTCTTCGGCACGAAGGCCAGCGCGATGTTCGTCTCCATCTTCGGGGAGTAGAACGCGCTGGTGACGTAGCCGACGCCGTTCTCGCCGGTCTCGTCGTAGACCAGCCAGAAGTCGGTGTTGTACCAGCGCACCGGCGGGCCACCCATGACGAGGCCGACGAGCTTGCGCTCGACCCCCTCGCTGGCGATGCGGTCGAGCGCCTCCTTGCCGACGTACCAGTCTTCCTTCTCACCGTCGTACTGCCACTCCAGCGGAACCTCGAAGGGGTTGGTCTCGAGGTCCATGTCCTGGCCGTAGGACAGGATGCCGGCCTCGATGCGGCGGATGTGGCCCGGCGCGATGACGCGCAGGTTGTACTCCTGACCGGCCTCGACGATGGTGTCCCAGAGCTGGTCGGCATCGCGCATGGAGTTGCGCAGGTAGACCTCGTAGCCGACCTCACCGGAGAAGCCGGTGCGGGAGATCACCACCTGCATGCCGTTCAGCTCGGTCTGCCACAGCCAGTAGTAGCCCATCTCCTTGATCTGCTCGCCGAAGAGCTTGGCCATCAGCGGCTGGGCGTACGGGCCCTGGACCTGCACCGGCGAGACGTCGATCTCGGCGATCTCCACGTCCAGGTTCCAGCCCTGGTTCAGACCCTTGAACCACAGCTGAAGGTCGCTGTCGGAGATGGAGAACCAGAACTCGTCCTCGGCCACGCGCAGAAGAACGGGGTCGTTGATGATGCCACCCTCCTGGTCGCAGAGGATGACGTAGCGGCCCTTGTTGACCGGCATCTTCTTCTTCATGTCGCGGGTCACGACGCGATTGACGAACTCCATCGCGTCCGGGCCCTTGACCATGATCTGCCGCTCAACGGCGACGTTCCACAGCGTCACGTAGTTGGTGAGGAAGTAGTACTCACCCATGAGGCTGTTCTGCTCGTCGGAGAAGTACAGCCGGGGGTGGTACATGCGGTTGTAAACGGTCACCGCGCGAACGCCGTGCTCGACCGACTTGTGCCAGTAGCACGACTTGCGCACGCGCGTACCGATCAACATCTTGACGTCGTGGTCACCGCTTTGACGCAGGTTGACCGGCACCTTCCGCTGTTTCGTCTGCGGCATGGCCTCGTTTCCTCTTGAACGCATGATTGGGGGGCGTGAACCCGGCGGGTCGTTTCGCGGGCGCCGGCACCGGGACCCGCCGGGCGAACCGCGACCCAATCTCTGTCACGACTGCTCCCGGAACGCCAGAGGGGATCATTCCGCCAAAGGCGCGGCACATCTGGTATTCAGCGTGGCTTGACACATTTTTGAATGATCGCCGTCGTCTTTGCCGAGAGCGACGTACCCCGCCATTTCTTGTGCGCTTTCCCCGCCGGCGTTGCATCCATGCCGCTGTCCCGTCCGATTCCCTGTGGGAAGGCCGTAGCCGCGAATCGGGTTCCGCCGGACGTCGCCACGCACCCGAAAGCGGCGCGATCGAGGGGACCGGGGTCGCCTTGGGCCGTTGGGGCGCCCCGGCGACAGGGACGCATCGACACGCGCGGCTTGGCCGTCCAAAGGCTGGCGCGCGGGTTTGCCGGTCCGGCAAGCCGTATGCGCCTGGCAGGACGCGCCGGCGGCGTCTCAGCTGATTCGGCTGGGCGGAACGGGAAAGGGCCACGCCCTGTGCGAGCGTGCCATGCGGCTCGCGGCGGGCCGGCGGATGCACGGACGCCCGCGCACCCGACGCGCTCCGCCCGCCGCGGCTTCGATCGCCAGCACGCCGACGGCGCGACCCGGCTCAGTCGTTGAAGGGGAAGACGGCCGGGATCTCGACGTCCGTCTCGGGGGCGGTGAGCGACCACCATTCGTCGCGCACCTCGCCGTAGGCCGGCGCCGGGTTGTAGGACTCCACGCCAAGCTCCAGGCGCGAGGGCGTGAGTTGGCCCACGGATTCGAGCAGACGGAAGCGCGCCAGGGCAAGGTCCCGGCGGGCGCGGGCCAGGGCGATCTTTGCCTGGAAGAGGTCGCGCTGGCCGTCCAGCACGTCCTGCACCGTGCGCGTGCCCACGCGGTTCTCCTCGCGCAGGCCCTCCAGCGTTTCCTGGGCGGTATCCACCTCGACGCGGGCCGTCTCCACGCGCTGGCGCGCGGCTTCCAGTTGGGCCCAGGCGCTGCGCGCGCGCTGCTTGGCCTGGCGCGTGGTGGACATCGCGGTGAGCTGGCGCTCGTTGGCGGTCTGCTTGGCCTGGCGCACCTGGCTGGTGACGATGCCCTGCTGGTAGAGCGGCACCTGGACGTTGATCGTCACCGAGGCGCGGCGTGTGCGCGGGATGCTCTGGTCGGTGTCGGTCCGCCGGCTGGCGTTGCCCTGGATCGACACCGTGGGCAGGAGCTGGCCGGCGGTCTGGCGGATGTCCTGCTCGGCCGCGCGGGCGGACTGCTCGGCGGCCTGCACGCTTGGGCTGCTTTCCGCCGCCATCGACGCGGCTTCGCTTCGGCTTTGCGGCAGTTGCTCGATGAGCTCGGGGTATTCCAAGTTCTCCGGACGGGTCCCCACGACCTCGCGATACACGGCGCGGCTCTGCCGCAGCTGTCCGCGGAAGTTCTCCAGCTGGCGTCGGCCGCCGGCCAGGCGCGAGCGTGCCTGCACCACGTCCGTTCGCGTGTTCACGCCCCGGTCGAAGCGCTTGCGCGCCGCATCCAGCAGATCCTTGAGCGCCTCCACGTTGCCCTGACTGAATTCGAGCAACTGCTGGTCGCGCCAGACGTCCAGGTACGCCCGCGCGCCGCGCAGGAGCGTCTGCTGCGTCGTCGCGTCCATGCGGTTGCGCTCCGCCGCCACCCGGCGTTTCGCGCGGTTGAGCTGGGCGAAGTTGCTGCCGCCGCGGTAGAGCGGCTGCTGCACCTGCAGCGTGGCCGTG
The DNA here is from genome assembly GCF_900100655.1 of Limimonas halophila. Classification (NCBI taxonomy): domain Bacteria; kingdom Pseudomonadati; phylum Pseudomonadota; class Alphaproteobacteria; order Rhodospirillales; family Rhodovibrionaceae; genus Limimonas; species Limimonas halophila. Next base: position 179,488 of record NZ_FNCE01000006.1, on the reverse strand, counting down.
TCGGGCGTGAGGGTTTCGTTGGTCGTCGTGGCGGTGCCCGTTAAGCCACTGACCTGATCCTCCTCCTGGTTCTCGATCCCCGTGGAGGCGCTGACGGACACGCTGGGCTTCCAGTTGCCGTAGGCCTGCGGCACCCGCTCGTTCGTCTGGCGCACACGCGCGCGCGCCGCCTGAATGTCCGGATTGGTGCGGTAGGTCTGGCCCAGGGCGTCCTGGATGCTCTCGGCTGCGGCGGCCGTCGGCGCGGCGGCGGCGATGGCGCCGAGCGCCAGCGCAAAGTGGGCGGGTCGCATGTGCACGTCTCGGACCTCCGAACGCGGACGGAAGCGGCTGGCCGACGGTCAACCGGACGCCGGCACTCTGACGAGGCCGCCCCGGCCTGGCAAGCCGGGCGCCCCCTGGGCAATCCAAGCCAGATTGGATGTGCGGCCCCGCGGCGGTGCGAATCGCCGCTTGGCCGTGAACCGCATCCCTGTTAGACAGTTACTCAATAGCCGGTCAAGCGCGCCCGCGTTCCCGTTGCTGGCCCTGTGTTCACCGGACCGGGTCGCCGACGGTTTCGCGCGCTGCGTGCAACCGTGGGGCGTTGTGGCGGTCCGCGGTTTGCTGCCGGCACCCGAAGGCGTATACACAGTCCTGTGCGCGGCTGGCGTATGGGAGATACCGGTGTGCGCCGTCGCGCCGGGGACGAGTCCGCCCCGTACGCCAACCGCATCCTGGGATTCGGCGAGCGGCGACAGTGAAACGAGCCAAGGCCAACCAACAGCAGCAGCGCTCCCGCAAGCTCGCGGGCGCTTTCCGCTCCCTGAGCGGGCCGTTCAGCGCGACCATCGTGTTCAGCTTCTTCATCAACCTGCTGATGCTGGTCGCGCCGATGTACATGCTCCAGGTCTACGACCGGGTGCTGTCCAGCCGCAACGAGACCACGCTCATCATGCTGACCATCATCGCCGGCGGCCTGCTGGTGGTGTTCGGCCTGCTGGAGCTGGTGCGCTCGCGCGTGCTGGTGCGCATCGGCTGGAAGCTGGACGAAAAGCTCAACGCCGACGTCTTCAAGGCCGTGTTCGCGCGCAGCGTGATGAAGGGTGGGGGCGGCAACTCCCAGGCGCTGCGCGATCTGGACAGCGTGCGCGAGTTCCTGACCGGCCAGGGCCTGATCGCGTTCTGCGACGCGCCGTGGGTGCCGGTCTTCCTGGCGGTGATCTACATGTTCCACCCGCTGCTCGGCTTCGCGGCCACGATCGGCGCGGTCATTATTTTCGCGCTCGCGCTGTCGAACGAGTTCGCCACGCGCAAACCGCTGGCCGAGGCGTCCAAGGAATCGGTGTCCGCGGACGGCTTCGTCACCACCAGCCTGCGCAACGCCGAGGCCGTGCAGGCGATGGGCATGATGCCCGGCATCCTGCAGCGCTGGCGCAAGAAGCACGCGGACGTTCTCTCGCGCCAATCGCTCGCCAGCGACCGGGCGGGCGCGATCCTCGCCACGTCCAAGGCGGTGCGCATGATGCTCCAGGTCGGCGTGCTCGGCACCGGCGCCTTTCTGGCGCTTCAGCGCGAGATCACGCCCGGCACGATGATCGCCGCTTCCATCCTCATGGGCCGCGCGCTCGCGCCCGTGGAGAGCGCGGTCGGGCAGTGGCGCGGTTTCATCAAGGCGCGCAGCGCCTTCAACCGCCTGAACGACGTGTTGCTCAACCAGGAGGACGACCGCGACCCCATGCCGCTGCCCGCCCCCAAGGGCGAGGTCAGCGCGGAGAACGCCGTGGTCGTGCCGCCGGGCACGCGCACGCCGGTGCTGCGCGGGGTGCGCTTCAAGATCGATCCGGGCGAGACGCTGGGCGTGATCGGCCCGTCGGGCGCCGGCAAGTCCTCGCTGGCGCGCGCGCTCATGGGCATCTGGCCCGTCGCTTCCGGCAGCATCCGGCTGGACGGCGCGGACATCCACGACTGGGACAAGACGCAGCTCGGCCCCTATCTGGGCTACCTGCCGCAGGACGTTGAGCTGTTCGAGGGCACGGTCGCCGAGAACATCGCCCGCTTCCGCGAGGTCGACCCGGACGAGGTGGTGCGCGCGGCCAAGCGGGCCGGCGCGCACGAAATGATCCTGCGCCTGCCCGACGGCTACGACACCGAGATCGGCGCCAGCGGGCAGAGCCTGTCCGGCGGGCAGCGCCAGCGCGTCGGCCTGGCGCGCGCGCTCTACAACGACGTGCGCGTGGTGCTGCTGGACGAGCCCAACGCCAACCTGGACACCGCGGGCGAGAAGGCGCTGCTCAACGCCCTGGCCGAGATCAAGAAAGAGGGCGTCAGCGTCATCATGATCACCCACCGGCCGCCGCTGCTCGGCACGGCGGACAAGGTGCTCGCCCTGGACAACGGGCAGGTCCAGGCCTTTGGTCCGCGCCAGGAAGTCCTGCAGAAGTACACGCGCCCCGCCGCGGTCAGCGGCGGCAACCGCCAGCAGCAGGTTTCCGGGGGCCAGAGCGGCCAGGCTCCCGCCGGTGAGCCCGCCCAGGCGAGCGACCAGGGCGGCGACGGTGAGCAGGGCCAGTCCGGCGGCGAGGACGGCGACGAGTCGCAGGCCGCCTCCGGCGAGCAGCGCACCGGCAAGGCCACCACCGTGACGCCGTTTTCCCGGTGATCCCCGTTTTCGAGGTAGCCTGAACCATGTCCTCCGAGGAACAGCCCAACGTCGTTCAGCTCCCCAGCGCCGGCGACAGCCAGGAGCGCGACGACCGCCCCTATCAGCCGAGCGGGCCGAACAAGGCCGTCCTCATCGGCATCGCCATCATCATGGTGGCGTTCGCGGGCTTCGGCACCTGGGCGGCGATGGCACCGCTGGACAGCGCCTCCGTGGCGCCGGGGACGGTCGTGGTGGAAAGCAACCGCAAGACGGTCCAGCACCTGGACGGCGGCGTCATCAAGAACATCCTCGTCCAGAACGGCGACGCCGTGAAGCGCGGCGAGGTGCTTGTCCAGCTCGACGGCACCGAGGCCAAGGCCCAGGTGGAATCCGTGCGTGCCAAGCTGGACTCGGCGCTGGCCCGCCGGGCGCGCCTGCTCGCGGAACGCGACGGCAAGGCGTCGATCGACTTTCCCGAGGAGCTGACGCGCCGCCGCGATCAGCCCCAGGTCCGCGCGATCATGGCGGGTGAGCGCAGCAGCTTCGCCGAGCGCCAGCGCACGCGCGAGGGGCAGGTCGCGATCCAGAAGCAGAAGATCCAGCGGCTGGAACAGGAAATCGGCGGCGTGCGGGCGCAGCTGGCCAGCAAGCGGCGCCAGACCGATATCCTCACCAACGAACTCAAGAGCCTGCGCAAGCTGCACGAGCAGGGGCTCTTCCCGAAAACGCGTGTGCTCCAGCGCGAGCGTCAGCTCGCCCAGCTTGAAGGGGACATCGGCGCCGACCAGGCCTCGATCGCGCGCGCCCAGGCGCAGATCAGCAAGGCCGAGTTGCAGATCGAACAGGTGCGCCAGGAGTTTCAGGAAAAGGTCGTCAGCGAGCTGCGCAAGGTCGAGGACCGCGTCACCGAGTTGCGCAAGCAGCTGGTCATGGCGAACGAAAAGTTGGCCCGGACCACGATCAGCGCGCCCCAGGCCGGCGTGGTGCAGAACATGAAGATCCACACCGAGGACAGTGCGGTGGTGCGGCCCGGCCAGAAGATCATGCAGATCATCCCGACGGACGACGAGCTGATCGTCGAGGCGGAGGTCAAGCCGCGCGACATCGACCAGGTCAAGGAAGGCCAGAAGGCCGAGGTCCGCCTGAGCGCCTTCGACATGCGCACCACCCCGGTTCTTTTCGGCAAGGTGAAGACGGTTTCCGCCGACCGCATCGTGCGGGAGGAAAACAACAAGTCCTTCTACAAGGCGCGCGTGAAGATCGGGTCGGAGGAGCTGGAAAAGCTCGGCGGCAAGAAGCTTCAGGCCGGGATGCCCGCCCAGGTCTTTATCAAGACCGGCGAGCGGACGATGCTTGAATATCTCATCAACCCGCTCACCGAGGCGATGTCCACCGCCTTCAAGAGCTGACCCCGACGGGGCTGACAGGCACTGGCATGGCGCCCCATGCCGGGGAGACACGCGGCCGGGCGGCGTGATGCCGTCCGGCCGTTTTATGTTTGGCGGCGCCGATCCGCGCCCGGCCCACGGTTCGGGGTCGCTACCGCTCGACCAGCACGAGCCGGACGGCGAGCCCCGCCAGGACGGTGCCGGACAGCCGCGTCATCCAGGTGGCGAAGCGCTGGCTGGTGCGCAGCCGCGCGGCGCCGGCGCCCACCAGCGCCGCCACGGCCGCGTTCACGGCGAAGCCGCCCAGGTTGAAGATCGTGCCCAGCACCAGGATTTGCGCCGCCGGGTAGGCGGCGTCCGGGGCGATGAACTGCGGCAGGAACGCCAGCACGAACAGCGCCACCTTGGGATTCAGCACGTTGACCACCACGGCCTGCCCGAACACGCGGCGCAGCCGCGCGTCTGCCATGGCGGGGCCGCCCGTGTCCGGTTTCGACAGCAGCATGCGCGCGGCCAGGTAGAACAGATACGCCGCGCCGGCCCACTTCACGGCGATGAAAGCCTCGGGCGAGGCGCGCAGCAGCGCCGACAGCCCCGCGGCGGCGGCCACGGTGTGCAGCCCGACGCCGGCGAGGATGCCCGCGGCCGAGGCGAAGCCGGCGGCGCGCCCCTGCGCGGCCGTGCGCGCGATGGTGTAGGTCATGTCCGCGCCCGGCGTCAGGTTGAGCGCCAGCGCGGCGACGAGGAAGGGAGCCAGCAGCTCCCAAGCGGGCAGCAGCGGCATGGTGGGTGCGTCGGGTCGCTCGGCTGGTGATCACGGATCGTCGATGACCCAGGGTTCCTCGGCGGCGGCCGCGACCCAGTCGCGCATGGGCGGATGCGCCATCACGGCATCCACATAGGCGCGCGCGGTCGCCGGCAGCGCCACCTCGTAGGTGACGAAGCGCGAGGCCACGGGCGCATACGCGGCGTCGGCCAGGGTGAAGGGCCCGAAGAGGAAGGGCCCGCCCGCGCCGAAGCGGGCGCGGCAATCGTCCCAGATCGCGACGATGCGGTCGATGTCCGCCCGCACGGCCGCGTCCGGCGTCTTGGGCGCGCGCGTGCGCACGTCCATGGGCATCTCGCGGCGCAGGGCGGCGAAACCGCTGTGCATTTCCGCCGCCACAGCGCGCGCGACCGCGCGGGCCTCGGGGTCGGCGGGCCACAGCCCGGCGGCCGGCGCCTGCTCGGCCAGGTATTCCCCGATGGCGAGGCTGTCCCAGACCGTCAGCCCGCCGTCCAGCAGCACGGGCACCTTGCCGGCCGGCGAATACGCGCGGATCGCCGCCGCCGTGTCCGCGCGGTCCAGCGGGATGACGACCTCGTCGAAGGGCAGGCCGGTCTGCACCAGCGCCAGCCACGCCCGCAGCGACCACGAGGAATAATTCTTGTTCCCGATCACCAGCCGCATCGCCGTCTCCCGCGCCGTGGCGTGCATGGACGGCCTACAGCCTGACGCGCTTCATCGCCGAGGCCCAGGGCTCTTCGTCGGTGCGGATCGTGTCCGGGTTGGTGCCCCGAAGGCGCGCCAGTTCGGCGACGAGGCGTTGCAGCGGCACGATGGACAGCATGGGCTGCACCATCGCGGGGGCTTCCGGGAACCAGAGGTCGGCCTCCGGTTCGCTGGCACAGGTGACGACCGGCAGCCCCAGGTCGCGGCCGAGCTGCTGAAGCTGGCCGATGCGCCCACCGTCGTCACCCGCGGGCGCGATCGTCACCATGGCCGCCGGCTCCTGGTACACCGCGGCCGGGCCGTGCAGCGCCGCTTCCACGGACATGCCCTCGGCCCACAGGTAGGCGCCTTCCTTGATCTTGAGCGCCGCTTCGCCGGCCGTCACGGCGTCCAGGCCGAAGCCCGCCATCACGAGCGGCGATCGCGCCGCCAGCTGCTCGGCGGCCGCGACGGGCGCGGGGGCGTCCACCGCCTGCTGGAGATGCTCGGGCACGGCGGCGAGCGCCGCCGTCAGCGGCCGCGCCGCCGCCTCGCCCAGCAGCCCGGCGACCAGCCGCCCCAGCGCCGCCAGCGCCGTCAGGTAGGAGACGGTGTGGGTGGCCGCGCGCTCGCCCGCGCAAGTGCGCAGCACGGTGTCCGCGTCGGGTTCGTGCGGGCCGTCGCCCGTGACCGCGACCGTGCGCGCGCCCACGTCGCGCGCCCGCTGGAGCACCGCGTTGGGGAAGCGCTTGCTGCCGCGGTGGCTGACCACGACCACCTGATCGTCGGCGCGCAGCGGCGCCTGCCCGGCCAGCTCGTGCGCTTCGACCGCGTGCGGGCGGATGGCGCCGTCGGTGAGCGCGGCCGTCCACCGCGCGGCGATGCGGCAGGCGTGCAGCGAGGTGCCGATGCCGGTGAAGACGACCGGCCGCGCGGGGTCGAGGGCGGGGGCGGCGATGCTGCCGAGCGCGTCCCGCACGGCGGCGGGCTGGGATGCGATCTGCTCGTCGTAGGTGAAGGTGGGCATGGGGTCCGTCCGGGGTCGATCGGCGCGGATGCGCCACGCGGGTGGGGTTTGGGGGAGCTTACGCCTTGCGCCGGCGCGCGGCGACGGTGTCGCGGCGCTGCGGCGTCCCCGTCTTCGACATCTCGTACGTCAGCCAGAAGCCCGAGCCGAGCAGCAGCGCCCCGCCCAGCACCACGCTGCTCGCCGGCACCTCGCCGAAGACGAGGTAGCCCAGGATCGCCGCCACGATGGGCGAGACGATGATGTCCACCAGCGAATAGACGTTCGCGTTGATGCGCCGCAGCACGATGCTGATGCACAGGTAGGCCACGCCCGTGGAGATCACGCCCAGGCAGGCAGCCCACAGCATCACCGGCAGGTCCACCGGGAGCGCGTCGTAGGCGAGCAGGCGCGTGACGTCCCCTGGCCCGAAGATCGCCAGCGCGGGGGAGAGGAAGATCGCCGCCGCCGTCATGAACCAGAGGATGTCGTTGCTGGTTTCCGTTTTGCCCTCCGAGCGCAGGTAGACGACCATCGCGGCGTAAACCGCGCCGTCGGCGAGCGCGACGAGGTTGCCCACCATGTGCCCGCCTTCCAGCGGCTTGGCCACGTAGATCCCGGCCAGCGCCAGTAGGAAGATGAGGATGTGCACGCGCCGGGGCCGCTCGCCCAGGAAGAGCGCCGAGAAGATGAAGACGAAGAAGGGCGCCACGCTCCAGAAAACGACGACGTTGGCGATCGGGGCCCTGGTCATGGCGAAGTTGAAGACGCTGATCTGCGCCGCGATCAGCGCCCCGACGATGACGGTGTCGCGCAGGTTGTTCCAGGGAAAGCGCACGGGAAGGCCGGTCGCCGGCGGCAGGCCGACCCGCAGGAAGAGCGCCGCGAACGCCAGCGCGTAGAAGTTCAGCGTCTGGATCGGGATCGCGCCCGCCGTCAGCTTGACGAAGACGCCGATGGTCGCCTCGGCGAGCGTGACCAGCGCAAGCAGGATGACGATCTTCACGCGGCCTCCAGGGGGAGCTGATGGGCATGCGCATGGGCAGCGCGGGCCGCTATACCAGCCTCGCCGGGGTGATCCGAGCCTGCGGTTGCCGTGTCCGCTCGACGCGGGTGCGTGAACGGCGGTATTTTCCCGCCATGCCCGAGCCCGCGAGCCCGCTTCCGCCCTTCGCCGGTCTGCGCGCCTTCCACGCCGCCGCGCGGCGCGGCAAGCTGAAGGATGCGGCCGAGGATCTGGGCGTCACCGAATCCGCGGTCAGCCACCAGGTGCGCCGCCTGGAGGACTTCCTGGGCGTGGCGCTGTTCGACCGCAGCGGCCCGCGCCTGGACCTCACCGACGCCGGCCGGCGCTACTTCGACGCCGTGGATCCGGCGGTGGCACGCATCCGCGAGGCCACGGCCGACCTGCTGGGCCCGCCCGACCGGGCGCAGGTCGCGCTGACCGTGCCGCCCTCCCTGGCGAGCCTGTGGCTCATCCCGAACATGACCTCGTTCGAGGAGCACTGCCCGGGCATCGACCTCAAGTTCGTCACCACCGCGCGGCTGTGCGACCTGCGCCGCGACCAGATCGACCTGGCCATCCGGCACGGGCAGGGCGGCTGGCCGGGCCTCGACAGCGCCTTCCTCTTCGAGCAGCAGAGCTTTCCCGTGTGCAGCCCCGGCTATCTCGACGCCGACGCGGCAAGCGCCCCCGAGGCGGCGCTCGCCCGCGCGCGCCTGATCGTCAGCGATCTGCACCCGGAGGAGTGGACGGAGTGGACGCGCGCCCAAGGGCTGACGCCGCCGTCCACGCACGGGGCGATGGTGCTCAACGGCCCCGGGCAGGTGCTGGAGGGCGCCGAGCACGGCCTGGGCATCGCCATGGGCCGGCGCCCGCTGGTGGACGAGCACCTGGCCAAGGGCGCCCTGGTGACCCCCTTCGGCACCGGCCACACCACGCAAGCCGGCTACTACCTGTGCACGCCCGCGGACGTCACCCCGACGGCGGCGGCGCGCCGCGTCATGCGCTGGATCCGGCAGCTCGCCGCCGACCGGGAACCGGCGCCGGGCGGCTGACGGCTGCCGGATGCACGTCGCGCCCGCCCGGGTTGCGCGAGCGTGGGGCGGCGTCCGGTTCAATCGTGCGGGGGCAGCGCGTCGTGCAGGTCCCCGCCCGTGTCCTCGACGCGCCGGGCCACCGAGCGGATGTCCTGGCGGCGCACGCCAATGTCGGTCAGGCTGCGGTCGTCCATGCGCTCCAGGGCGCGCACCGTGCGGGCGATGCGCCGGCGCCGCGCCCCGGCATCGAGGACGGCCGCGACCCGGGCCGCGAGGCGGATGCCGAAGCCGGTGGAAGCGTTGGGGCGGGTGGCGGTCGGCAGATGATGGGCGGTCATGGCGTTTCCTCCAGCTGAGCTTGGGAACCCGAAGGTCCTGGATCGAGTGTCCCGCTCAGCCGGAGTGCGCACCAGCGACAAGGGTGCAAGCCGGCTTGAGCCGCGTTCAGGCTGCGCGAAGCCGCGGCCGGGCGATCGCGTAAGAATGCGTGGCCGCCGGCCCCACCGAGCTGGCAGCGTGCGCCCCGCACCGGGTTGAGGGAGGCGACGAATGGCGGACCGCGAGGCGGACATCCTGATCGTGGGCGGCGGCATCGCCGGCGCCTCGCTCGCGGCCACCCTGGCGGCGGATCGCGGCGACGGGGGCGGGATCGTCGTGCTGGAAGGCGAGCGCCAGCCGGGCTACCACGCCACCGGCCGCTCGGCGGCCATGTACATCGTCGACTACGGCCCGCCCGTCATCCGCGCGCTGACACAGGCCAGCGGCGCCTTCTTCCGCGATCCGCCGGCCGGCTTCAGCGACAAGCCGCTGCTGACGCCGCGCGGGCTGCTCTCCTTCGCCGTGCCGGGCGAGGATGCGGCCTTCGAGCAGGAGTTGGCCCAGAGCCTCACGCTCAGCGAGATCTCCGTGGACGAGGCGCTGGCGCGTTGCCCCGTGCTGAAGCGCGAGGTGGTGGGCCGTGCGGCCGCCGCCGATGCCGCCGAGGAGATCGACGTCGCGGCGCTGCACCAGGGCTACTTGGCCCAGTTCAAGAAGCTGGGCGGTGAGGCCGTGACCGGCGCGGAGATCGAGACGATCGAGCGCGCGGGCGGCACGTGGCGGGTGCGCACGGACGCCGCCACGTGGACTGCGGCGACGCTGGTGAACGCGGCCGGCGCCTGGGTGGATGCGATCGCGCGCATGGCCGGCGTGCGGCAGCTCGGCTTCACGCCCAAGCAGCGCTCGGCGATCCTGGCGGACACCACGCCGGAGATGGACAGCGCCGGCTGGCCCATGGTGCTCGACATCTCGGGCACCTTCTACTTCAAGCCGGAGTCCGGCCACCTGCTCGTATCCCCGGCGGACGCCACGCCCACCGATCCGGGCGACGTGCGCCCCGACGAGCTGGACGTCGCCGTCGCCGCCGACCGCCTGGAGCGCCACACCGCGCTCAGCGTGCGCCGCATCGCGCAGAGCTGGGCGGGCCAGCGCACCTTCGCGCCCGACCACACCCCCGTGATCGGCGCCGACCCGCGCGAGCCGGGCTTTTTCTGGCTGGCGGGACAGGGCGGCTACGGCATCCAGACCGCCCCCGCCGTGTCGCGCATTTCCGCCGACCTGCTGGCCGGGCGCGAGGTATCCATGCCCGACATCCCGCTGGCCGATCTGCGGCCGGACCGCTTCGACGCGGGCGCCTGACGCGCCCGCGCCGGGTCAGCCGGCGTCCTCGAGGACATGGATCGTGCCCTCGGGATGGAAGGCGTGGAAGGCGAAGCCGAAGGTCACGTGCACGGGCACGTCTTTCATGGTGCCGTCATCCTGGCGCCGCTGCGCCACCACGCTGCCCACCTCGCGGCCCTTGGATACCTCGCGCGCGTCCAGGGCGGAGCGCTGCCCCGGCTCCCACGAGATCACGAGGTCGCCGCGTTCGATCGTGCCCTTCTCGCGCAGCAGCTCGAAGCTCCACGCCTGATCGCCGACCGCGGCCACGCGCGCCATGGCCGGAACCTTCTCCGGCAGCTCGCCGTCGTAGAGGAAGGGCTTCTTGGAACTGTCGTAGCCGGCGTAGGGGTTGCGGCCGTAGGGGCGCGCGTGCGGGTTCGTGGGCACGAGCACGCGGCCGTCCGGGTGCTGCTCGCGGAAGTCCTGCCAGGCCATGAGGCGCGCCGGCAGCATCTCCAGCTTCTTGCCGCTGTGCTCGCCCACGATGCCGCGCCCGGTGAACTGCTGCCACCAGGTGCCGGTCTGGCGGTCGTACATGACCAGATCGGAATAGCGCAGCTTGCCCGTGGTGCCGAAGGTCAGGCGCTGGCCCTCGAAGGTCGCCTCGAAGGCGATGGCGGTGTTGCACAGCGGGCAGTAGGTGACGGCCACGGGCTTACCGCCGATGCGGTCGTTGACGATCTCGTGGTACGTCATGATCCGCAGCGGATAGGCGCGCGCGTCGCCGTCGACGCTCAGCCCGATCACCGGTTCCTTGGGCGCCAGCCAGTCGGCGCGTTTGTCGACGGGCTCGAAGGTCGGCTCGTCGATCGAGGGGATGCCGTCCTTGGGCACGCCGCCGGAGATGATGGTGTCGTAGGCCACCGCGTGCTTGTCGAAGTTCGTCTCCGGGAAGGCGTCCGCCCACGAACCGGGAACGTCCGCCGCCGACGCCGTGGCCGCGACCGCCAGCCACGCCGCGCAGCCGGCCGCGAGGCCGAGCCAGGATCCACCGCGCGTCATCATGCCGCCAAGGATGCGCCCGATCGCTGGCGCGCGCCAATCACGCGGCGTTCAAGCCTGCGTGTGCGCCCGCGCCTCGTTCAGGGGCGCGCCCCGCCCCGATGCTTGACGCGGGCACGGGCGCCGCTGTCTCTTCACCGGGCGCTCGACAGCGGGAGGACGGCATGCGCATCGCGGCGCTGGTGATCTGCACGCTCGTGGCCGCGGGGTGCGGCTTCCGCCCCGCGAACGCGCCGCAGCCCTCGGGGGACGGCGCGGGCGCGCCGGCGTCGGTGCGCGTCCAGCCCATCCCGGAGCGGGTGGGGCAGTTGCTCCGCGCCGAGCTGGTGAACCGCCTGCACGCCGGGGCCGAGCCGCGCGACCCCGCCTTCCTGCTCGACGTCAGCGTGGACGAGCGCATCACCCAGACCGGCTTCCGCCGCGACGAAAGCGAGACGCGGCGCAACATCCGCCTGACGGCGAGCTACGTGCTGCGCCGCGCGGACACGCGGGAGACCGTGCTGAAGGGCGACACCGAGGTCACGACCAGCACCAACGTGCTCGACCAGCCCTACGCCACGCGCGTCATGCGCCGGGACGCGCGCGCTCGCGGCGCCCGCGGCATCGCCGAGCGCATCGCCCGCGACGTCACCAGCAAGCTCGGGAGCTGACAGGCGTGACGGCGGCATCGGCGTGGCCGCTGACGCCGGGCGGCGAGTGGGTGGAGGTCAAGCCGGGCGCCGACGGCGGCGGGCGCGCCGCGCTCTTCCTCGACCGCGACGGCGTCATCGTGGAGGAGGTCATCTACCTGCACCGGCCCGAGGAGGTGGCCCTGATCCCGGGCGCGGCGGACACGGTCGCCGCCGCGAACGCCGCCGGCGTGCCCGTCGTCATCGTCACCAACCAGCCGGGCGTGGGGCGCGGCTACTACGGCTGGGCCGACTTCGCCACCACCCAGGCCTGCATCGAGGCGGAGCTGTGGGCGCACGGCCGGGCGCGCGTGGACGCCGTGATCGCCTGTCCCTACACGCCCGGCGGCGACGGCCCCTACGTCCACCCCGACCATCCCTGCCGCAAGCCCAACCCCGGCATGCTGCTCGCGGCACGCGATCGGCTCGGCGTGGCGCTGGCCGGGTCGTGGATCGTCGGCGACCGCGGCCTGGATATATCCGCGGGCCGGCGCGCGGGCCTGGCGGGCGGGGTGCACGTCGCCACGGGCTTCGGCCAGGGCGACGACGAGCGCCGCGCGGCCCTGGCGGAAGCGGGCACGGGCTACACTGTGCGCACGGTTTCCTCAATCGCGGATGCGCTCGGCGCCGTTCCGCTGCTTGCCGGGGCCAGCGGCGGGCGGTTCGGGTGATCTCCAGACTTCTTTAACCCGTGTTTGTTGGCCTGGGGCTGCTTTCGACAGCGATACAGGTCCCACCATGAGCGAGCTTCCCATCCAGCGCGGCGGGACCGCGGCGCAAAAGTTGCTATCGCGCGTCGTGCAGCAGACCCCGTCGGCCGTCATCATCACCGACCGCGAAGGCCGCATCGTCTACGTCAACGCGGCGTTCGAGGAGATCACGGGCTACACGGCCGGCGAGGCCGTGGGGCGCACGCCCGGCATGCTCAAGTCCGGGGAAACGCCGCTGCACGTCTACCGCGACATGTGGTGGACCGTCTCGGCCGGCCACGTGTGGCACGGGGAGCTGGTCAACCGGACCAAGCACGGCGAGCGGCTGGATGTGCGCGCGCACATCATGCCCATCACCGACGGCGACGGGCAGGCGACCTACTACGCCGCCGTGGAAGAGGATATCACGCGCGAAAAGACGCAGCGCGAGCGCATCCATACGCTCGCCTACCGCGACCACCTCACGGATCTCGCGAACACGGCGCTGCTCAAAAAGCGCATCGCGCAGAGCATCGAAGCCTCCGCGCTGGACGGCACGCACAGCGCGGTGGTGTGCGTGGACCTGACGGACTTCAAGGAAATCAACGACGCGCTGGGCCACGACACAGGCGACCAGATTCTTCAACAGACCGCGCGCACGCTGCGGGAGATGGTCGGCGCGAACGACACCGTGGCCCGGCTCGGCGGGCACGAGTTCGTTATCCTGCTGAGCGCGATTCATCGCCAGGCCGTGGCCACGAGCCTCGCCGAGCGCATCCTCGCCCGCTTCGACGAGGCGTTCGTCATCGGCGGGCGCCGCTTGGTGCTCTCCGCGAACCTCGGCCTCGCGTTCTATCCGCGGGACGCCGACACGGCCGGCGACCTCCTGACCTGCGGCGAGATCGCGCTCAACTGGTCGCGGCGGGCGGCCGGCAACGGCTACCGCTGCTTCACCGCCGGCATGAACGCCGCCCTGGTGCGCCGCATCAACATTGAGGCCGCCCTGCACGAGGCCGTGGCGAACGCCGAATTCCGGGTATGTTACCAGCCCATCGTCCGGCTCAGCGACAACCGCCCGGCCGGCGGCGAAGCCCTGGTGCGCTGGGACAGTGCCAGCCTGGGACGGGTGCGGCCGGACGAGTTCATCGAGGCGGCGGAGAACAACGGCACAATCGTCGACATCGGCCGCACGGTGCTTCAGCGCGCCACGGCGGCGTGCGCGCGCTGGCGCGCCGAGATCGACCCGGCGTTGCGCATCTCGGTCAACGTCTCGCCGCAGCAGTTCCTGGTGCCCGACTTCGTGGCGACGGTCACGCGCGCGCTGGCGGCCGCGGGCCTGCCCGCCTCGGCGCTGGAGATCGAGGTGACCGAAACCGTGCTGCTGCACGAAAGCGCGACCGTGAACCAGACGCTGACCAAGTTGAGCAACCTGGGCGTGCGGCTGGCGCTGGACGACTTCGGAACGGGCTACGCCTGCCTCAGCTACCTCTACGACCACCCCTTCCACACGCTGAAGATCGACAAGACCTTCGTGCAGGACAGCATGACCAACGCCACGGCGCGCAAGCTGGTGCAGGCCTCATTGCGCATGGCGCAGGAGCTGGGCCTGGACGTGGTCGCGGAGGGTGTGGAAACCGAAGAGCAGCGCGCCTTCCTGCGCGACCTCGGCTGCGATTACGGGCAGGGGTTTCTCTTCGCGCGGCCGCTGCCCGCGACGGATTTCCCCGGCGACGCCGGCGCGGGCGCCGTCGCGGCCGTCGACACCGACACCGGGTGAGGCCGTGCCAGTCCGGGGCGTTAACCTCGCGACAAGGGCGAGTCCGCCATCCTCCCGCCAGCCCGACCCCTCCACGGACACACCGGACCCCCCGATGACGAGCGATGCGGCGAGGCTCCTGGACTGGGCGCGCGAGGCGGTGAGCACCGCGACCCCGCGCTGGGTCGAGGTGCTGGACCTCTCGCAGCTGCCCCATGCCGACGAGACGGGCTTCCAGCGCGCGCTGGTGGACATCCTGCGCGAGCACGTCGCCGGGACGATGGAGGAGTCGTTCCGGCTGCCCGGCCACCGCCTGGTCGTCGTCAGCTCGCCGGGGGCGGGCCAGCGGCTGGACGCCACGGTGAGCGCGCTGGGCGAGCGGCTGGCCGAGGCGCATCTGGGCGCGATCACCGCCCAGCACTACCGCCTGCCGCAGGACAGCCGCGCCTTCCTGGCCTTCTGCCGCGAGGCGGCGGACGCCGACCACACCGCCGCGCCCGGCAGCGAAACCGACACGGCCGGGCGCCGGCTGGCGCGGCTGGCCGAGGCCACGCGCATGCTCTCGCGCGCGGACATCAGCCCCTTCCTGCACGAAAGCCCCATCGTGGCCGTGCGGGAAGCGACCGCGCGCGTCCACGCCCACGAACTGGTCCCCAACCTCGCGGAGATCGAGCGCACGATCGACGTTCCCATCACCGACGATCCGTGGCTCACCCGTCACCTGGAGCCCATTCTGGACGGGCGCATCCTGATGCACGTGCTGCGCGAGCCGCACGGCGGGGTGCGCCGGCTCAACCTCGACCTGACGCCGGAGACGGTGGAGAGCAGCGCCTATCAGCGCTTCCGCGCGGCGACCGAGATGCGCGAGGCGGAGTCCATCACCTTCGAGATTCCGTATCGCACCGTAATCGAGCGGCCGGAAGCGGCGCGCACCGCCCTCGACACCGTGCACCACGACCGCTTCCGCCTAGCCCTCGACCGCGTGCCGCCGGACGCCGCGCAGACGGCGCTCGAATCCGCGGGCCTGTGCGACATGCTCAAGGTCGACGTGCGCGGCGAGCGCATGCTGGACGACACCGTGCAGCAGCAGGTCACCGAGGCCGTGCGGGCCGCCGGCAAGCTCGCCGTGGTCGCGGACGGCGTCAGCACCGAGGCCGAGCTGGCCGCGGCGCGCGCATGCGGCGTGCCCTACGTCCAGGGCGGCGCGGCGCGCCAGGTGAGCTGACCTTGTCTTCCGACGCCACGGACGCGGAGCCGGCGCGATGCGGCTGATGACCCTCCTCGGCATGGCGCTGGGCCTGGCACTGCTGGTCGGGGCCGTGCTGGCGACGGCGGACGAGCCCGGGCTCTTCCTCAACGGCCCCGGAGCGGTCGTGGTGCTCGGCGGCACCTTCGCCGCGACGCTGATGAGCTATTCGATCGCCGAGATCGCCCAGGCCTTCAAGGCGTTCACGGTCACGCTGCGCACCGAGGAACGCTACAAGCGCCGCGACCTGGACGAGATCGTCAAGGTGGCGCGCAGCTGGCATCAGGGCGACGTGCACGGGGCCGACCGCATCGTCCAGCAGATCGATTCCCCCTTCCTGCGCACGGGGCTGCAGATGGTGCTGGACACCATGCCGCTCGACGAGATCCTGAGTGTGCTGGACTGGCGCATCGCCCGGCTGAAGGCGCGCGAAACCGCCGAGGCGGACGTCTTCGAGGCCATGGCGGGCTACGCTCCGGCCTTCGGCATGGTGGGCACGCTGCTGGGGGTGGTGAACCTGCTCAACGAGCTGGAAGGCGCGGCGGTCAGCAACATCGCCGTGCATCTGGCCGTGGCGCTGGTGACGACCTTCTACGGCATCGTGCTCGCCAACGCCGTCTTCCGGCCCATGGCCGTGAAGCTGCGCCGGCGCACCCAGGACCGCGTGCAGCTCCTCCAACTGGTCAAGGAAGCGATCATCCTGGTCAGCGAGGACCACGGGCCGGGGCAGATCCGCTACGCGCTGCAATCCTACCTGGACGTGGGCGGCGGCGACGACGCGGCGGCCGGTGGCGGCAGCCGCGCGGCAGGCCACGGCGGGGCGCCCGGCCATGCCGGATGAGCCGGAGCAGCAGCAGCCTCGCCCGACTGGGCGCCGGCGCGAGCCCTTTCAGCGCGGGGCCGACGACGGGACGCCGGACCCGCCCTCGGCGGCGGCCGGGGGCTCGTGGCTCATGCCCTTCACCGACATCGTCACGCTGCTGCTGATCTTCTTCGTCATCTTCACCACCATCCTCGATCCGCCCGAGGACACCACCGGGACGGGGCAGGGGTTGCTCTCGGGCGGCCGGATCGCCGCGCCCGACGATGGCAGCGGCAGCGAGCGTGCGGCCGCGCGCGTCTGGGACCAGCGCGTCGACCGCCTGACCCGTCGCGCGCGCGGCTATCTGACCGACCGGGGGTTGAGCGGGCGCGTCGAGCTTCGGCGCACCGAGGCCGGGGTGCGCCTGCGCGTCGCCGACCGCCTGCTGTTTCCCAGCGGCGAGGCCGGGCTGCGCGGTGACGGCCGCGCGCTGCTCGACCGCCTGGCGCCGCTGTTGAAAGATCTGCACGGACGCATCCGGGTGGAGGGGCATACTGACGACGTGCCGATCGAAACCGCCCGGTATCCCTCCAACTGGGAGCTGTCGGCGGCGCGCGCGATTGCTGTGGTGAAGGCGTTGAAGCGCGCCGGCGTGGCGGGCGACCGCCTCGCCGCCGTGGGCTACGGCCCGGAACGGCCCATCGGGGACAACGCCACCGCGGCGGGGCGGGCGCGCAACCGCCGCGTGGCCATCTTCCTGACACCGCCGGTTCCCGGCCGGAAGGCGCCGGTCTGGCCGCCGTCGCTGACACAGTGACGGCGCGGCCCAAACAACGGTTCGCCGTGTGCGATTGACAATGTCACCCCCGCGCGCCCTAGATAATCGGCCGGTTTCACCACGGCCGCCGCGGTGCCGGCCGCGTGCGGACAAGACGGCGCAGGGAGTTCACGCAGGACGATGAGCAACGCGATCCGGAACGCGGCGCTGGGGGCCATCGCGTCCCTGGCCGGCCTGTCGCTGACGGCGGCGCCGGCGGCGCAGGCTGCCGAGGACACGCTGAACATCTATAACTGGTCGGACTACATCCACGAAGACACCGTGCCGATGTTCGAGGAGGAGTTCGGCATCGACGTCAACTACGACGTCTACTCCTCCAACGAGGCGCTGGAAGGCAAGCTCATGGCCGGGGGATCGGGCTACGACGTCGTCGTGCCGTCCGGCAGCTTCTTCCGCCGCCAGATCGAAGCAGGCATCTACCAGAAGCTGGACAAGAGCAAGCTGGACAACTGGGAGCACCTGGACCAGCAGATCCTGGAGCGCGTGGAGAACTTCGACCCGGACAATCAGTACGGTGTGCCGTACATGTGGGGCACCACCGGGATCGGCTACAATCCCGAGATGGTGGACAAGCACATCGACGGCGAAGCACCCACGAATTCCTGGGAGCTGCTGTTCAATCCCAAGTACACGAAGCAACTCCAAGACTGCGGCATCGCCATGCTCGACGCGCCGACCGAGGTGCTGGAGCACGTGCGCAACTACCTGGGCCTGGGTCAGAACTCCAGCGACCCCGAGGACCTGGAGAAGGCGGTGGCGCAGCTGGAGAAGGTGCGCCCGCACGTGAAGTACTTCCACAGCTCGCAGTACATCAACGACCTCGCCAACGGCGACATCTGCGTCGCCATGGGCTGGTCGGGCGACGTCTACATCGCCCGCGACCGCGCGGCGGCCTCGGAAAAGGACATCACGATCGACTACACGATCCCCGAGGAAGGGACGTTGATCTGGTTCGACATCATGGCGATCCCGAAGGATGCGCCGCACCCGGACGCCGCGCACAAGTGGCTGAACTTCAACATGCGCCCCAAGATCGCGGCGCAGAACGTGAACTACGTCTGGTACCCGACGGCGAACGCGGACGCGCTCGAGTACATCAAGCCGACGATCAAAAACAATCCGTCCATCTATCCGCCGAAGGACGTCAAGGCGAACCTCTACGTGGACGAGAAGCGTCCGCCCGAGTTCGCCCGCAAGGAGACGCGGGCCTGGCAGAAGGTGAAGACCGGCTTTTGACACGGCGGCGCCAATGCGCCGCCCCGCGACGCGACGGGACTTGAACCGGACACCCGCCGGGGCGTATCGCCCCGGCGGGTTTGTCCGTTCGCGGCGAAGGAGATGTCGTTCATGCCCGAGGCGCCCCCGCGCCCGCGCGGCGAAACGCCCCGACCGCGTCCCGCCCCCGCGCGCCACGGCGCGGTCCTCGAACCCTGGGAGGACCCGAACGCCGAGCCCTATGTGCGCATAGAGGGCGTGACCAAGCGGTTCGGCACCTTCGCGGCCGTGGACGGCGTGGACCTGAACATCTACCGCAGCGAGCTGTTCGCGCTGCTGGGCGCGTCGGGCTGCGGCAAGACCACGCTGCTGCGCATGCTGGCGGGCTTCGAGCAGCCCAGCGAGGGGCGCATCCTGCTCGACGGCCAGGACATGACGGCGCTGCCGCCGCACGCGCGGCCCGTGAACATGATGTTCCAGAGCTACGCGCTCTTCCCGCACATGACGGTGGCGCAGAACGTGGCCTACGGCCTGAAGCAGGACGGCGTGCCGCGCGCGGAGATCCGCAAGCGCGTGGACAGCATGCTGGAACTGGTCCAGCTGGGCGCCTGGGCCAAGCGCAAGCCCCACCAGCTCTCCGGCGGGCAGCGGCAGCGCGTCGCGCTCGCCCGCGCGCTGGTCAAGCGCCCCAAGCTGCTGCTGCTCGACGAGCCGCTCGCCGCGCTGGACAAGAAGCTGCGCGAGCAAACGCAGTTCGAGCTGATGAACATTCAGGACGAGGTCGGCGTCACCTTCGTCGTCGTCACCCACGACCAGGAAGAGGCCATGACGCTGTCCACGCGCATGGCCGTGATGGACCAGGGCCGCGTCATGCAGGTGGGCACGCCCACCAGCATCTACGAGTTCCCCGCCAACCGCTTCACCGCCGACTTCATCGGCTCGATCAACATGGTGCGCGCGCGGGTGCTGCGCGTGGAGGGCGACACCGCCATCCTGGAAAGCCCGGAACTGGCGTGCGAGCTGGCGGTGGCCCACCACGGCACGCCGCTGACGGCCGGACAGGAGGCCTGGGTCGCCGTGCGCCCCGAGAAGATCGCGGCCGAGCGCGACGACACCGGCGGCCCCACGGCGCCGGGGCGCAACACCCTGCGCGGGCAGGTGCGCGACGTGGGCTACCTGGGCGATTCCTCGGTCTACCGCGTGGACGTGGGCGGCGAGCGGCTGATCGAGGTCACCCACCCCAACGTCCTGCGCTCGCTTGAGCGCGAGATCGACTGGGACGATCCCGTCCTCCTGTCCTGGTCGCCGCAAGCCGCGCTGGTGCTGACGGCGTGAGGGGGCCGACGGCATGACGGCGCTGACGCCCGGACGAACCGACGCTCCGGCTCGGATCGCGCAGCGCCTGGCGCCGCTGCGCCGCCGGCTGCCGTCCGGGCGCACCCTGGCGATCGCCGCGCCCTATCTGTGGCTGCTGCTGTTCTTCCTGGTGCCCTTCGTCGTGGTGCTGAAGATCAGCTTCTCGAAGATGGTGATCGCCCAGCCGCCCTACACCGACTTCTTCGTCTGGGGCGAGGGGCTGCTGCCCGAGATCCAAGCGTACCTGACCAATTACGCGTGGCTGTTCCAGGATCCGCTGTACTGGATCGCCTACCTTAGCTCGGTGAAGATCGCGCTGCTGTCCACGGCCGGGTGCCTGATCATCGGCTACCCCATGGCCTACGGCATCGCGCGCGCCCGCCCGACGGCGCGCACCCTGCTGCTGCTGATGGTGGTGCTGCCGTTCTGGACGTCGTTTCTGCTGCGCGTCTACGCCTGGATCGGCATCCTGAAGAACAAGGGGCTGCTCAACGCGGCGCTGCTGGCGACGGGCATCATCGACCAGCCGCTGAGCATCCTGCACTCGAACACGGCCGTCTACATCGGCATCGTCTACAGCTACCTGCCGTTCATGATCCTGCCGCTCTACGCCACGCTGGAGAAGCTCAACCGCGAGCTTCTGGAGGCTGCGACGGACCTGGGCGCGCGTCCGTGGAAGGCCTTTGTCACCGTGACGCTGCCGCTCTCCCTGCCCGGCATCCTGGCGGGCTCGCTGCTGGTCTTCATCCCGGCGGTGGGCGAGTTCGTCATCCCGGCGCTGCTGGGCGGGCCGGAGACGCTGATGATCGGCCACGTGCTCTGGGACGAGTTCTTCTCCAACCGCGACTGGCCGGTGGCCTCGGCGGTGGCGATCGTGCTCATCGTGGTGCTGGTGGTGCCGATCGTGCTTTTCCAGCGCCAGCAGCTGCGCGTCTCGGAAGCGGTGTCGTGACAGGGGACGCGGTAACCTGATGCGCAAGCGCTCGCCCCTGCTGATCACCTGGCTGGCGTTCGGCTTCGCCTTCCTCTACGGGCCGATCGTCTTCCTCATCGTGTACTCCTTCAACGCCTCCGACCTGGTGACGGTGTGGACCGGCTTCTCCACCAAGTGGTATGCGCGCCTGCTCCAGGACGACCAGATCCTGTCGGCGGCCTACACCAGCCTTCAGGTGGCGGTGATCACCGCCTGCATCGCGGTGGTGCTGGGCACGCTGGCGGGGATGGCGCTGGCGCGCTACGGCCGCTTCAAGGGGCGCACGCTGTTCACCGCCCTCATCACGGGGCCGCTGGTGATGCCGGACATTGTCATCGGGCTGTCCATGTTGCTGCTCTTCGTCAGCGCGGCGCAAGCCATCGGCATTCCGGCAAGCCGCGGCGTGAACACGATTGTGATTGCCCACGCCACCTTCTGCCTGGCCTATGTGGCGGTGGTGGTGCAGTCGCGTCTGTCGAGCATGGACCGCTCGGTGGAGGAGGCGGCGCAGGACCTGGGCGCGCCGCCGGGCAAGGTCTTTGTCACGGTGACGCTGCCCATCATCGCGCCGGCGCTGATCGCGGGGTGGCTGCTGTCGTTCACGCTGTCGCTGGACGATCTGGTGATCGCCTCGTTCGTCTCGGGGCCGGGCGCCTCGACCCTGCCGATCGTGGTGTTCTCCAAGGTGCGCATGGGCGTGAGCCCCATGATCAACGCGCTGGCGACGATCATCGTCGCCCTCGTGACCATCGCGGTGATGATCACGGGCATTCTGATGGCGCGCCAGGAGCGCCGGCGCAACGCCGAGGTCCAGCGGGCGCTGCGGGGTGGCGGTTAACCCTCGGGGCCGTCGCCGCGGCCGGAGACGAGCTGATACAGCCGGAAGACGAAGCGGATGTAGGCTTCGCCGGCTGCGTTGAACCCCTCGGCCAGGTGATCGCGCACGACCGGCACGGTCGCGACGGTCCAGCCCGCCGCCACCACGAGCGCGGCGAGGATCAGCAGCACGAGAGCGGCGCGAAGGAGGCGATGTGTCATTGCACTGTCATAGCACTGAGAGCCGGAAGCAGGCAGGGTGTGGGCCGCGCAACGGGGAGAGGTGGTAAGCCATGATGGACCGCCTGAAAATGCTGGACTGGGCCGAACAGGGCATCTCCAGCCTTCTGTACCTCCTGGTCTATCTCGTCTTCATCGCGCTGGGCGGCATCGTCACCCTGGTTTTCGGCGGCTTCCTGTACAGCCTGTTGATCGGCTGAACCGGAGGTTTCCGCCGCTTCGGCAGGTGGGCGACGGGTCCAACTGCACGGGCGTTCACGCACTCGCGATTGGACGCACCCCGCCCCGCTTCCGATATTCTCACCCGTCCGCCGCACGGTCGTCCACCGCGGCGGTCGGCCATCGTGTGTACGCATATCGAGGGAGATCGGCCCTTTAAGGTTTTGCGAAACTCTGTTACGCGAAGGGCATCGTGCCACCAGGGGGGTCGGCAGGCCGGTGTCTTGGGCGTATGCTTCCGCGCCCGACGCGGTCGGCCCGGTGGTGGGCGCAACGCCGCTTCGTGTGCAGATGCGCCGGAAACGGGCCAGGCTGCATCGGCGGCACGGTCTGTGGGCATAAAACGACAGGGCCAGGCCCGTATGCACCACGACAGGGCGGAGCACGAACCGAACATTCGCGATTCAATCATGCGGGCACAGCGGGAGGCGCAGGTGGACGCACCCGGCGATTCGGCGCGGCGCGGCCGCGGCCCGACGCCCAACACCGATCCGGACGTGCCGTTCCGGCGTGCGGACTTCGACAGCCTGACCGCCGCGCTGGACTACGCGGCGACGGGGCGGTCGGGGCTGAACTTCTACAGTTCGCGCGGCCAGCTCGAGGAGACCCTGACCTACGCCCGGCTGCGCGAGGATGCGATCGCGCTCGGGCGTCGGCTGATGGCCCTGGGCCTGGAACGCGGGGATCGCGTGGGCGTGGTGGCCGACATGCACCCCGACTTCGTCCGGGGCTTCTTCGCCTGCCAGTACGCCGGGCTCGTCGCGGTCCCGCTGCCCGTGCCCACGGCGCTGGGCGGGCGCGAGGGCTACGAGGCGCAGCTTCAGCGCGTCCTCCAGAACTGCCGCGCCAAGGTGGCGCTGACGCGCGAGGGCCTGCTGGAGCCCGTCCACAACGCCGCCGCGCCGCTCGGGCTGGCGCGGGTGATGACGGTGTCCGACCTGGGCGAGCAGGCGCCCGCGGACGGCCCGCTGAGCCCGTTGGCCGGGGACGAGATCAGCCACGTTCAGTATTCCTCGGGCAGCACGCGCTACCCGCTCGGCATCCGCATCGGCCAGCGCGCGTTGATGAGCAACGCGGCCTCGGTCGCGCGCGACGGCCTGCAGATGAGCGAGGTGGAGCGCGCCGCCTCCTGGCTCCCGTTCTACCACGACATGGGGCTGATCGGCTTCCTGCTGATCCCGCTGACCTGCCAGATTTCCGTGGACTACATGCACACGGACGGCTTCGCCCGCCGGCCGTTGCAGTGGCTGCAGCTGATTTCGGACAACCGCTGCACGCTCGCCTTCAGCCCCACCTTCGGCTACGAGTTGTGCGTGCGCCGCGCCGCCAAGAAGGCGGACCTGGACCTGGACCTGTCGTGCTGGCGCGTCGCGGGCATCGGCGGCGAGATGGTGCGCCCCGAGCCACTGGACGAGTTCGCCCGCACCTTCGCCCGCCACGGCTTCCGCCCGGAGGCCTTCGTGCCGAGCTACGGCCTGGCCGAGGCCACGCTGGCGGTCAGCTTCGCGCCGCTGAACACGGGCGTCAGCGTCGACCTCGTGGACAAGGAGGCGCTGGTCGCCAAGAACGTTGCCTGGCCCGTGCGCACCAACGGCAAGGCGCACGAGGGCGAGGCGCAGGGCACCGTCGACGCGCATGCGACCAAGATCAACGGCAACGGCCATGCCGCCAAGGCTGGCGTGAACGGCCAGGGCGCGAACGGTCACGGGGCGAACGGCCACGCCGGCGCGACGGCGCAGAGCGCACAGGGCCACACCGACGACCACGGCGGCCGGCTGTTCGCGATGTGCGGCGTGCCCATGCAGGGCTTCGAGGTCGCCATCCGTGACGACGAGGGCGCGGACCTGGCGGAGCGGCACATCGGCCGCGTCCTCATCAAGGGCCCGAGCCTCATGGACGGCTACGACCACAACCCCGAGGCCACGTCCCGGGCGATGGAGGACGGCTGGCTCGACACCGGCGACATGGGCTACATGGTCGACGGCAAGCTGGTGATCACCGGCCGCCGCAAGGACCTCATCATCGTCAACGGCCGCAACATCTGGCCGCAGGACCTGGAGTGGCACGCCGAGGCCGCGCTGGATGAGCTGCGCAGCCGCGATTCCGCCGCCTTCGCCGTCACCGACGACGGCGGCCGCGAGGTCGCCGTGCTGCTGGTCCAGTGCCGCACCCAGGAGCAGGCGGCCGTGGAGCGCATGCGCACGCGCGTGCACGCCGAGGTGTTCCGCAACACCGGCATCGATTGCCGCGTGGTGATGGTGCCGCCGCGCAGCCTGCCGTTCACGACCTCCGGCAAGCTGTCGCGCGCGAAGGCCCGGCAGGGCTATCTGGAGGGGCGGATCGCTGACGTGATGGCGGACATGGCGGCGCCGCACGTGGCCGCGTCGGCGGCGGACCGGCCGCGCACGGCCACGGAGTAAGCTCCCTCATGCGGGTCGCTGTGACGGGTGCGTCCGGCTTCGTCGGCGCACGCCTGCTGGAGCGGCTGCACGAAGCCGGCCACGCGCTGACCGTGCTGCGCCACCGCTCGGCCGTGCCGGTGCCGGCGGACGCCGACGTCGTCGACGGCGGCCTCCACGACGACGATGCGCTCGCGTGCTTCGTGGCCGGTGCCGACGCCGTGATCCACTGCGGCGGGGTTGTCGCCGCCGCCGACGATGCCACCTTCCACCGCGTCAACGCCGAGGGGACGCGCCGGCTGGGCGAAGCCGCCGCGCACGCGGGCGTGCAGCGGTTTCTCTTCGTCTCCAGCCTGGCGGCGCGCCAGCCGGAGCTGTCCGCCTACGCGGCGAGCAAGCGGGCGGGCGAGGACGCGCTGGCCGCCATCGACGGCCTGGCGTGGGACGCGCTGCGCCCGCCGGCCGTCTACGGGCCCGGCGACCAGCAGGTGCTGGTGTTTGCGCGCTTGGTGAAGCACGGCATCGGCCTGCTGCCGGCGGGCGATCGCGCGCGCGTCTCGCTGATCCACGTCGACGACCTGGTCGGGGCGATGGAAGCGTGGCTGACCGGGCCCGAGCCCGTGGGCGCGGTCTACGAGCTGGGCGACGGCCGGCGCGGCGGCTATGCGTGGCGCACCATCATCGATGCGGCGGCGCGGGAGCTCACGGTCCATCCGTGGTACATTCGCCCGCCCGCGGCGGCGCTGAAGGCGCTGACCTACGTGGTTCACGGCGGCGCGCGGCTGCTCGGCCGGGTGGCTTTCCTCTCGCCGGATAAGCTGCGCGAGCTGCGCCACGATGACTGGGTCTGCCATGACGACCGTTTCCGCGGCCGCACGGGCTGGCGGCCGCGTGTGCCCCTGGGCGAGGGGCTGCGCGAAACGCTGGCGTGGTACCGGGCCAAGGGGTGGCTCTAACGCCGCCCCGCGTGGGCTGTGCACCGGCACGCGCAGCCCGTGTGGGTGGCGACATCTGGACAATGCTGCGGCATGATGCGCGACTCAGAGGGCCACGCCCGCCCGGGGGAGTTAGCGCGGGCCGTGGCGGTTCGCCGCGCATGGGACGCGCGCGGACGCACCGGGACGGAGTGAAGGGAGGGCAGTCGGCATGTCACAGACGGCCAATGCCGGAGCGGGGCCGGCATACCACGAGGTCGTCGAGGTCGTGTGCGCGGAACTCGCCAAAGTGAACACCACCGAGGCGCAGATCGGCGAAGAGACCGATATGACGACCGAGCTGAACATCGATTCCGTGGCCGTCATGGATTTGATGTTCGAGCTGGAAGAGACGTACGATATCTCGATCCCGTTGAACGCGCTCGGCGATGTGCGCACCGTGGGCGAACTCGCCCGCCTCGTTCAACGCATCGCTGCCGGGGAGTGAGCGCGCCATGACCGACCTTTTCGACAAGTTCCGCCCGCTGGAGCGCCAGTACGCCGACCTCGTGGCCGCCGCGGGCACGGATCCGCTTTCGGTGCGTGTGGAGCGCATCTTTTCGCCCACCGAGGCCCAGGTGGGTGGCCGGCGCTGCGTCCTTCTGGGCTCGAACAACTATCTGGGCCTGACCTTCGATTCCGACGCGCTCGAGGCCGCGAGCCGCGCGGTCCAGGAGGCGGGCACGGGCACCACGGGCTCGCGCGTGGCCAACGGCAGCTACGCCAGCCACCAGGACCTGGAGCGTCAGCTGGCCGCCTTCTATGGCTACAGCCACGCCATCCTCTTCACCACGGGCTATCAGGCGAACGTGGGCTTCCTCTCGGCGGTGGCCGGGCGCGACGACACCATCCTGATCGACGCCGACAGCCACGCCAGCATCTACGACGGCTGCAAGCTCGGCGACGCCACGGTCATGCGCTTCAAGCACAACGACCCGCGCGACCTGGACCGGCGCCTGCGCCGGCTGGGCGAGGGCAGCAACAAGCTGGTCGTCGTCGAGGGTATCTATTCCATGCGCGGCGACCGCGCGCCGCTTGCCGAACTGGTCGAGGTCGCGAAGGCGCACAACGCCTACATCGTCGTCGACGAGGCGCATTCGCTGGGCGTCTTCGGCCCCAACGGGGAGGGGCTGACGCACGAGCTGGGCCTGGAGAAGGAGGTCGACTTCATCATCGGCACCTTCTCCAAGAGCGTCGGCACCATCGGCGGCTTCTGCGTCTCCAACCATCCGGAGCTGGAAGCCATCCGCGTCTCCGCGCGGTCCTACCTCTTCACCGCCTCGCTGCCGCCGGCGGTGGTGGCCGCCGCCAGCACGACCCTGGGGCGCATTGAACGGGATCCCGCCCAGCGGGAGAAGTTGTGGGCGAACACCGACATCGTCTACGACGGCCTGGTGCGCCTGGGCTTCGACGTCGGGCCGGACAAGACGCCGGTGATCGGCGTGATGATGCCCGAGATGCAGACCGGCTTGCGCGTGTGGCAGACGCTGCTGGAAAACGGCGTCTACGTGAACCTGGCGCTGCCGCCGGCGACGCCGCGCGACACCTGCCTGCTGCGCTGCTCGGTGTGCGCCGAGCACACGCGCGAGCAGCTCGAAACCGTCCTCGCCGGCTTCGAGCACGCGGCCCACCACCTGACGCCTCACGCCGACGCGGCGGAGTAAAACCGCCACGCCGATCCCCCGGCACGACGGGGTGGCCCCATCCGCGCTCGAGGCGGGTGGGGCTGATCCGTTTTTGGGTCCGTCATTCTTCGGCGGCCGGGATACGGCCGGCCTCGATGGCCCGCCGGGCCGCGTCGTCGGCGTCGGACGGCAGGGGGTTGGCGCCGCCGGCGGCGATCCAGGCCTCGATGTCGTGCCAGACGCGGTGGGCGTGCACGTCGCGCAGGAGCATGTGCCAGCCGTCCCGGTAGAGCGCCGGCGTGGCGCCATGCTCGGGCAGCTTGTGCCAGAGCTTCAGCATGGGCTGCGCCGGCACGATGGCGTCGTTGACGCCGTAGACGCTCAACAGCGGCGTGGGCGCGTCGTCCCCGGCGGCAAGCGCTGCGTCCATCAGGTTGGTCAGGCCGTGCAGCGCGTCCACGCGCGTTTCCACGATCACGTGCGGGTCGCGGCCGAGCGCGTACAGCGCCGCGTCGTTGTCGCTGGCGCGGATGCCCAGATCCGTTCCCGAGACCTTCAGCCAGGGCACCAAGCGCGCGCCCAGCCACAGCGCCCAGCGTTGGTAGAAGGGCATCGTGCTGCGCGCCCACACGGCCGGGGCCGCCAGGATCGCGCCGTCGACCGCGGGCAGCTCGTTCTGCGCTGCCGCCGTCAGCACCACGGCGCCGCCCATGGACGCGCCCAGCACGTACACCGGCGTCTCGGGATGGCGGTCGTCGATCAGCCGCACGGCCGTGTCGAGGTCGCCGACGAGCGTGTCCGTCCCCGGCCAGATGCCGGCGTTCGGGTTGGCGCCGAAGCCGCGCTGATCGTACGCGTACACGGCGAAGCCGTTGGCGGCGAACCAGGACGCCGGGATGTCGAAGGCCATGCCGGTGTCGCCGAAGCCGTGCACGCCCAGGATCACGGCCCGCGGTTCGCCGTCACGCGGCAGCCAGCGGTACAGCGGCAGCCGCGCCCCGTCCGGCATGCGCAGCGTGTTTTCGGTGATCACGGGTTCGCCGCGCACAGCGTTGTCGGGGACCGCCACGCGCGGCGCACAGGCCGCGCCGGTCAGCAAGGCAAGGGCGAGCGCGAGGGCGGCCGCGACCCGCACGGACATGCTCACGCCGCCGCGGTGGCGGCGTCGGGCTCGGCAGTAATCTGTAGAAAGATGTCTTCCAACGCGGCCTCGCGCGTGGAGACGTCGGCGATGCTGAGCCCGGCGGCGCCCACGGCTTCCAGGATGCCGGCGACCGGGCTGGTGCTGCGGTGGTACTGGATGGCGATGCGGTGCGCGTCCAGCAGCTCCGCATCGTAGGGTGTCAGCGTGGCCGGCACCGCCGTCAGTGCTTCCTGCACGTTCAGGATGATGGTCTTGCTGTCCAGCCGCCGCAGCATGTTGGGCGTGGTGTCGCAGGCCACGATGTCGCCGTGGTTGATGATGGCGATCTCGTCGCACAGCGCCTCCGCCTCGTGGAGGTAGTGCGTCGTCAGCAGGATCGTGGTGCCGCGCGCGTTGAGCGCTTGGACGTGCTCCCAGAGCTGGCGGCGCAGCTCTACGTCCACGCCCGCCGTGGGCTCGTCCAGCACCAGGATCGGCGGGTCGTGCACCATGGCCTTGGCAACCATCAGCCGCCGCCGCATGCCGCCCGACAGCGAGCGGGCGTAGGCGTCCGCCTTGTCGGTAAGGCTCATCGTCGCGAGCAGCTCGTCCGTGCGGCGCTCGCGCGGGGGCACCCCGTACAGCCCCGCCTGCATCTCCAACAGCGCACGCGGGGTGAAGAAGGGGTCGATGTTCAGCTCCTGCGGCACCACGCCGATGGACGCGCGCGCCTGGCGCGGCGAGCGGTCGATGTCGGTGTCCCACAGCTCGACCGTGCCGCCGGTCTTGTGCACCAGCCCGGCGAAGATGTTGATCATCGTGGACTTGCCGGCGCCGTTGGGGCCGAGCAGCCCGAACAGCGAGCCGCGCGGGATAGCCAGGTCCACGGCCTTCAGCGCATGCTTGGCCGGCGTGCGGCCGCGGCCGCCGTACGTCTTCTCCAGGCCCTTGACCCGGACGGCGTGTTGGGGCAGGTCATGCGCCGCGAACGGCGCGCTTTGGCTGGGGCTGATGTCGTCGCGTGGCATGCCGTTCTAGCTGGCCGTTCTGGCGCGCGCTTCAAGGTGGCGGCGCGAAATTCGGGCGGGTTCCGGTAGCATCCGGGGCCATGCGGGTCAAAGGGGCGCGGGAGCCATGGCGGAGCCAACCGAGGTCGTCTACGTCGATCGGGAAGTCATCGCGTGCGACGGCGGCACCGACCCGTCGCTGGGCCATCCGCGCGTCTTCCTGAACATGAACACGGAGGACGGCTTGGTGGACTGCCCCTATTGCAGCCGCCGCTTCGTGCTGAAGGACGGCGCGAAGGTGGGGCACGGCCACTGATCCGCCGCCTCGCGCGCTTCCCCGGCGCGCACTTGTTTCCCCATTTCCGGATCGCTAGCGTCCGCGCGCATGTGAATCGGCAGCGGGTGGGCGTGTGATGCATTTCCTCGACTTCGAAAAACCGATCGCCGATCTGGAAGGCAAGATCGAGGAACTGCGCCATCTCTCCGACACCGGCGAGATGAACATCGCCGAGGAGGTGGCGAAGCTCCAGGCCAAGGCCGAGCGCATGCTGCGCCAGACCTACGCGCGGCTGACGCCCTGGCAGAAGACGCAGGTGGCCCGCCACCCCGACCGCCCGCACGTGAGCGACTACATCCACCGCCTGGTGGACGACTTCACGCCGCTCGCCGGCGACCGGCGCTACGGCGACGACCCGGCGGTCATCGGCGGCATCGGGCGCTTTCGCGGCTACACCAGCGTGTGGATCGGCCACGAGAAGGGCCACGACACCACCACGCGCGTGCGCCACAACTTCGGCATGGCCAACCCCGAGGGCTACCGCAAGGCGCAGCGCCTGATGCGCATGGCCGAGCGCTTCGACGTGCCCGTCTTCACCCTGGTCGACACGCCGGGCGCCTATCCCGGCATCGGCGCCGAGGAGCGCGGCCAGGCCGAGGCCATCGCCAGCTCCATCGAAACCACGCTCGACCTGCGCGTGCCGGTCGTCACCACGGTCGTGGGCGAGGGCGGCTCCGGCGGCGCCATCGCGCTGGCCGCCGCCAACGCCGTCTTCATGCTGGAGCACGCGATCTATTCCGTGATCTCGCCCGAGGGGTGCGCCTCCATCCTCTGGCGCACCGGCGAACACGCCAAGGACGCCGCCGAACAGCTCAAGCTGACGGCCCAGGACCTCGCCAAGCTGGAGGTCATCGACGAGGCGATCGACGAGCCGCTGGGCGGCGCGCACCGCGACCAGCGCAAGACGATCGACGCCGTCGGTGCCCGCATGGAGCGCGAGTTCCACGCGCTGCGCCAGCACGAGGGCGAGGCGCTGCGGCGCATGCGCCGCGAGAAGTTCCTCAACATGGGCCAACACGGGCTGCAGTAAGCGATGACCCTCGGCGTTTCGTCCTGGCTCACCGCCGACCGCCAGCGCTCGCTGGCCGGCGGCACCATCGGCATGGGCACCGCGCTGCTGGCGCTGGCCGTGCTGTTCTGGCTCTCCGGCGCGCCCGAAATCATGGGCGCCGTGGCCTGGGCGCTGCTGGTGCCCGCCTCGCTCGTCTTCCTCTTCGTGCTGGCGACGATGGCCGCGCGCATGCACACGCGCACCTTCGATCCCACGGCCGGGCGCGAGCCCCGCGCGGTGCAGGTGACGGGGCGCGTGCTCACGAACACCCTGGAGCAGAGCGCCATCTTCGTTCCCGCCACGGTCGTGATCGCGCTCAACACCGGGCCGGCGCTGCGCGACCTCGTGCCCGCGCTCGCCATCACCTTCCTCGCCGCACGGCTGGCCTTCTGGATCGGCTACCTCATCGCGCCCCAGGCCCGCGCGCCCGGCATGGGCGCCACCCTCGCCGTCAACGTCGTCGCCCTCGTCACCGCGATCGTCGTTGCGTGAGCGCGGCGGCCGACCCCGGGCGCTGCGCGGCGATGGGTGAGGAGGCGGTCTTCGGGTGTCATTGACGGGGGCAAGCTGTCGCGGCGTCTTCCATCCGCATGCGTGATCGTGCGGGACGGTGGGCGCGGCTACGCTGGCGCCGGTTGATGACAGCCGGGGCGGAGGCGCGGCCCGCATGGCGACGGAACGGCACTGGACTCTACCGGTCGCGTGGGCGATCGGGCTGGTTCTGATTCTGCTGGTGGACGCCTACATCGCTTGGCGCATGTTCGCCACCTCCTGCCCGGCCCCGTGGTTTCCCGAGTTCATGGTGCTCGTGCTGGTGCCCGGTATCTATCTGGTGCTGATGTACCTGACGCTGGCGAGTCGGCACCTGCGCGGGCGCGGCTCGTAGGGCCGAGGCCCGGTGCCAGCCGGGCATGCGATGGTCGGTGCGCGCTGTTGAGCCTGCGAGCGTCGATCGGTGCTGTCATCCGGGTGGCATTGTTGTTACATCCGGCGCATGAGCGAGCAGGCAGCATCGGCGCCCCGTCGCGAACAGCTTCGCGCCTGGGCCATCCACATCTTCACCGCGCTGGGCGCGGTCACCGGATTTCTCGCGCTGGCCGCCGCGGCCGAGGGGCGGCCGACGGCCGCGTTGATCTGGCTGGGCGTCAGCATGGTGATCGACGGGCTGGACGGGCCCCTGGCCCGCTACTTCGAGATCACCGACGCGCTGCCGCGCGTGGACGGCGTGGTGCTCGATCACGTGATCGACTACATGACCTACGCCGTGATCCCGGCGCTCTTCCTGTATCAGTTCGAATTCCTGCCGGACGGGCTGAACCTGATCGGCGCCGCGGTCATCATGACGACCTCGCTGTACTGCTTCGCCAACCGCGACGCCAAGACGAAGGACAACTTCTTCGCCGGTTTTCCCGCCGCGTGGAACCTGATCGTGCTGTGCTTCTTCCTGCTGCAGCCGCCGGGATGGCTCACGATCGCGACCGTGGTGGTGTGCGCGGTGCTGACCTTCGTGCCCATCACCTTCATCCACCCCTTCCGGGTGAAGGCGCTGCGCCCGCTGACGCTGACGCTGACGGCCGCGTGGTCCGCCGTGACCCTGGCCGCGACGATCCTGCAAACGCCCGGCGGCGGCCTGTGGGACAGCCATCCCGCCCTGCTGTGGGCCTTCATCCCCCTGTCCGCCTACTTCGTCGCCGTCAGCTTCATCCGCGCCGCCTGGGGTAAACTAGGGTAGTTTAATCCCATCTGTACGAGGTTCTGAGCGGCTAGGTCAGCCGGGGTGCCGTGACGCCCGAGATGGCTCACCGCCACGCGCTATTTCCGTGAAGGGAATACCGGATCGGCGCGGGTTTGTCGTGGCTCGCCGGCATCAGGTGTCAGCCGGTGGGCCGACGTAGCGCACGCCCGGCGCGTCGCCGTTGGTGAATTCGATACCCGCCGCTTCGAGAGCCGCTTTCAGCTTCGCCAGCGTGCTTTTGGACGGTTTGTGCGCGCCTGTTTCCACGTTCTGCACGGTGCGCAACTGCACGCCCGCTTGCCGCGCCAGATCTTGTTGATGCCAGCCCAGCAGACCGCGCGCCCCACGGATTTGTTTAGGCTGTGGTGTCACGGGGCGGCCCAAGGTAGCGCACGCCGGGTGCGTCGCCATTGGTGAATTCGACGCCGGCAGCTTCCAGTGTGCGCTGAAGCGTTTGCAGATTGGCGAGCTGCGGCGTGCTCTGACCCGCCTCGAAATTGCGGATCGTGCTTCGGCCGACGCCCGACCGCTCGGCCAGATCGCCCTGCGACCAGCCGGCCAAGGCCCGCGCCGCCTTCAACTGTGCGCCGAGAACCACGTTCACACCCGCCATGCCCGCACGGTAGCGAGGGCTGCCCAATCTGGTCAATTTGCCGCCCAGTGTGGGTTGACCAGTACGCATTGTTTACCCAGAATGGCCATATTCCTGCCCAAAACGGGCAGGATATGAAGAAAGAGGTCAACGGAGAGGGAGCCATGCCCCACACGACACGGCGGCGGTTTTTCGGGATCGGATTCGGCGCGCTGGCGGTTGCAGTGCCGGTGGAGTCACGGCCGAACGACATCTACCTGCGCCGGCTGGCGGACGAGTGGCTGATGCTGGAGGGCGAGATCGCGCGCATCGTGCGCGTCAGCGGGCGGCGCTGGGGCTGCGATCCCGAGGACGGGCCGCTGGCCTCTCGCTGCGCCGCGCGCGAGGCGCGCCAGACCGCCATCGCCCGCGCCATGATCGCCACCCCCGCTGACACGGCCGCCGGGATGGACGCCAAGTTCCGCATCTTCGGCTACATCCACGCCCCGCCCTTCGCCGACGAGACTACACCCCTCTACGACCGCCTCGCCGTCGCCGCCGCAGACGAGAGCTAGAGCCTGTGGACGGCCGAGAGCCGGAACCCCAATACCGCCCACAGTTAATCGGACATCGCAACCATGCCCGCTACCGCGGGGCGCGCCCCATCTCGCGTAACGCGCCTGTCGACACGACAAACGCCGTCGGCGGCATCAATTATCAGAGTGCCGACGCAAGCGGCTGGGCCAAGCGGGCCGCATCGGCCGTAAGCCCACAATAACTCCTCTTTCTCGCGCCTCGGGAGAGTCAGCTCCGCGATCACGGCATGTCCGCCGCCGTGCGACAACGTCTAGAATAGTTGACTAGCCTGCACCGAGCGCTTACACAGTTGCACCATCGGATCATAGTGCAACTTTCGGTATCGACAGGGGGAGCCATGCATTCATTAAAATATGTTGAGATCCACAATTTTCGTTCCTGCGAAAACGTGTCATTATGGGTTAATTCTTTCACGCCTCTAGTAGGTTACAACAACGCTGGAAAATCAAATATACTTTTTGCAATAAAATGGATTTTAAGTCCATACTCGTTACAGTCGTCTGACTTCTATGATGAACAAAATCCTATTTGTGTAACTGCATTAATTGAAGGGGTTTCTGACGATATTTTAAACTCTTTACAATCTCGCCATCAAGCAAAAATACAGGAGTTCGTGAGCAACGAACAAATATGGATACGGCAGCGTCAGAACACACCCGGCCAGAAGAAAAGCGATATAAATTTAGAAATCTACAAGCCACATCAAGGTTCCTCTGGTGAATGGAACAAAAACCCAAGCGGCATACGTCAAGCAATAGAGGCGTTGTTTCCGGAGCCAATCGATATAGGAGCTATGGAAGATGCAACTGAGGACAGTACAAAGGCCAAGGCAGGAACCACAATTGGACGGTTGTTAGGGCTATTTATCGATCCGCTGCACGAACAATATGGACAAGTCGTTGGAAATAAACTGCAAGAAATTGACAGACTAATAAATCAGGATGGAGATAGCAGACCAGAAATACTCAAAGACTTTGATAAAAATGTTGATCGTATTTTATCTGAGTTTTTTCCTGGGGTGAATGTCCAGTTGCACGTTCCTGTTCCAGACGCAAGAAAGTTATTTCAATCAGGAACAGTTAAAGTTCGCGAGCCCCATTTTGGCGTGCAATCAGACATGGCGGACCTCGGCCACGGGTCACAGAGGTCCATCCAAATTGCTCTAATAAGATATTTTTCAGAGATCAGATCGCAAATTGCGTCAGATAGCAGGCGGCAAGTTTTGCTTGTCGAGGAGCCAGAGTTATATCTGCATCCTCAGGCAGTAGAAAAAGTTAGAGTCGCCTTATACCGTCTTTCGAGATCGTCATATCAGGTAATTTTTGCAACGCATTCGCCAATGATGATCTCACGAACCCATATACCGTATACTGCAGTCGTTCGAAAGAGCGAGCCGGGGAGAACGTTTATTGCAAACAACCTAGCTAAAAGTCTTGAAGAGCAGGCTAGTGACCCGAATATGACTTTGCAAAAAGTTCTTATGGAACTAAAAAATTCCAGCAAATGGCTGTTTTCGGATAAGGTTTTGTTAGTTGAAGGAAAAACAGAACTGGTGGTATTGCCTGCTTTGTACGAAAAGATTACTGGATTTACGCTAGAAGATTGTGGCATTTCAATCGTGCATAGCGGAAAAGGGTCTATGGGACTTGCAAAAGATCTACTGAGCGACATGGGTATAGCGGCGCGTGGGATAACCGATCTTGACCACATATTCGATGCATCAGTAAAACGTGGGATCATTGCTGAAAACGATGAAAATTTGCAAAGATGTTTGCAGGGGTTTGTTGATATTAGCATGGACACCTACCCAGTACAATTAAATGAGGCTGGGAGGCCGCGAAATCCGAGAAGTGGGGAACAAGGTTTAACTCAGCGAGAGGCTGTTAAATATTTGGCATTAAGGGGGGATTGTTCTAGCGCGCTTGATAGGTTGCGTGATGTTCATAAGCAAAATGGGATATGGTTCTGGCGGTATGGCGATATTGAGGTAGTATTAAATCTTAATAAGAAAGATGAAGCTGCTTGGGAGGAGTTCGCGTACGCCGTTGAGCGGACGGAAAACTGGAAACAATATGTTAATTACTGGGAAGAAGTTAATAGTTTTGTTGAATGGCTTTCGGAGAGCAATTGGGACCTGCCTTGAAATACAGGCCGGTGGTGGGTGTGGATTTGTGTAAAAAGGGGCTTAGAATCTAATGGCACGGTGCTGGACATCGGTGCGTAGAGACATGGAAGCGATGAATTTGGCGAGCTGATAAGGCACCCTTCCCCAAGATTGACGCAAACAGCGCGTTACACGGGCGTCCATCCGCCTGACAGGTGCGATTAAACTGGCTTCAGTTTAGAAACCCCATTGCCTCCATCGCCTCTTGCTTGACGGGCTCGATGATGGCGTTGGCGCGGTCGGCGCCGTCGGCGAGGATGCGGTCGATCTCGGTGGGGTCGTTGCGCAGGCGGGCCATTTCCGCGCCCATGGGGCCGAGCTTCTCGACGGCCAGCTCGGTGAGGTGTGTCTTGAAGTCGGCGAAGCCCTGGCCCTCGAAGCGCGTGAGCACGGCGTGCCAGCTTTCGTCGGCCAGCGCGGCGTAGATGCCTAGCAGGTTGTAGCACGCCGGGCGCTCCCAGCGCGTTTCGGTGGGCAGGTTGCCGTCGGCGTCCAGCACGGCCGGGCCGGGCAGGGCCTCGGGATCGGTGGTGGCGCGGCGGATCTTGTTGGCGATGGTATCGGCGTCGTCGGCGAGGTTGATGCGCGCGTTGTCGCTGCCTTCCGACTTGGACATCTTCTTCGTCCCGTCGCGCAGGGACATCACGCGCGCCGCCGCGCCCAGGATCAGCGGCTCGGGCACGGGGAAGACCTCGCGATCGTAGTCGTAGTTGAACTTCTCGGCCGTGTTGCGGGCGAATTCCAGGTGCTGCTTCTGGTCCTCGCCCACGGGCACGTGTGTGGCCTTGTAGCCCAGGATGTCGGCGGCCATGAGCGCGGGGTAGACGTACAGCCCCGCCGAGGCCTTTTCCTTGTGCTTGCCGGCCTTTTCCTTGAACTGCGTCATGCGGTTCAGCCAGCCGATGCGGGCGACGCAGTTGAACAGCCACGCCAGCTCGGCGTGCGCGGGCACGCGCGACTGGTTGAAGATGATCGACTGCCTGGGGTCGATCCCGGCGGCGAGGTAGGCGGCCGTCACCTCGCGCGTGTTGGGGGCGAGCTGCGCCGGCTCCTGCCACACCGTGACCGCGTGCAGGTCGACGACGCAGTAGATCGCCTCGAAGTCGTCCTGCAAGCGGACGAAGTTGCGGATGGCGCCCAGGTAGTTGCCCAGGTGAAGCGCGCCCGTGGGCTGCACGCCGGAGAAGATGCGCTGCATGGCCGGTCCCGCGTCTTGGCTGGCGACGGGCAGGGTTATGGCGAGCGCCCGGCGGGTGGTCAAGCCGGGCCGGTGTCCGCCGCCGCCCGCCGACGCAGCAGCCCGCGCAGCTCGCCCATCCGCGCCGCGCCGAGCGCCAGCGCCAGCCCGCCGTAGACGGCCATCCCCGCCAGCACCAACGCCGCCAGCGCCGGTACCGCCCGCGCGGGCCCGGCCGTGAGCAACGGGGCGAGTAGGCTCGCTGCCCCTGAAACCGTGCCTGCCATGCCAAGGGTTGCCAGGAGCATCCGCGGCAGCCGCGCCTTCAGCCGCGCGTCCGGGCGCAGGTGGCCGGCGCGGTACAGCCACGCCGCCAGCAGCGCGCTTTCCAGCCAGGAGGCGAGCGCGGTGGCGAGCGCGATGCCTTCGTGCCCGATGGCGGAAAACAGCCCGATCGCCAGCGCGATGTTGGTGGCCGAGCCGGCGGCTGCGGCCTTGAAGGGGGACATCGTGTCCTCGCGCGCGAAAAAGGCGGGCTGGAGGATCTTCACCCCGATGAAGGCGGGCACGCCCACCGCGAACGCCATCAGCGCCGCCGCCGTCGCCTGCGTTGCTTCGCCCGCGAAGGCGCCGCGCTCGAACAGCACGCCAACGATGGGCGTGGGCACGGCGATCAGCGCCGCGGCCGCGGGCAGGCCCAGCAGCATCGCCAGCTCCAGCCCGCGGTTCAGGCGGTCGCGCGCACCCTCGGCGTCGCCCGCGCGCAGCGTGCGCGAGAGGTCGGGCAGCAGCACCACGCCCAGCGCGATGCCGATGAGGCCGAGGGGAAGCTGGTACACCCGGTCCGCGTAGTAGAGGTAGCTCACCGCCCCCGCTTGGAGGGAGGCGATCATCGTCCCCACCAGCAGGTTGAGCTGCAGCGCGCCGGCCGAAAGAACGCCCGGCCCCATCAGGCGCAGCGTCCGGCGCACGCCCTCGGTCACGCGCGGGAGTGGCAGGTGCAGGCGGATCCCCGCCCGGTGGCACACCGCCACCAGCAGGACGAACTGCGCGATGCCCGCCAGCGTCACCGTCCACGCCAGCACGGGGCCGGCATCGCCCACGACGGGCACCACGGCCGCCAGCGCCACGAGGAAGCACACGTTCAGCACGATGGGCGCGGCGGCGAAGGCGGCGTAGCGGTACAGCGAATTCAGGATGCCGCCGTAGAGCATCACCAGCGCCATGAACAGCAGATACGGGAACGTCAGGCGCGTGAGCAGCACGGCCGTGTCGAACTTGGCCGGGTCGTCCGCGAAGCCCGGCGCCAGCACTTGCATCAGCCACGGCATGCCGGCCACGGCCGCCAGCGTCAGCGCCGCCACCGCGGCCAGCAGCACCGCCAGCACCTCTTCGGCCAGCCGGCACGCGGGCGGCCGCCCGTCCGCTTCCAGCGTGCGCGCGAAGACGGGCACGAAGGCGGCGTTGAACGCGCCCTCGGCGACCAGGCGGCGGAAGACGTTGGGCAGGCGGAAGGCGACGAAGAAGGCGTCCGCCACCGGCCCCGTGCCGAGCACCGCCGCCATCAGGACGTCGCGCGCGAAGCCCAGGAGGCGGCTGATGCCGGTCAGCCCGCCGACGGTGGCGAAGTGGCGCAGCAGTGCCATGACCGGGTCCGTGTAGCGTACCGCCGCCGGGCGGGGGAAGGCCGCGCGTCGCCGGCCGCGCGCGGGGCGCACTTCCCATTCCCGGTTACACCACTCAGACAAATCGGAATCGAAACAACAGCCGCCTACCCTGGTCGTGGTTTCGGCAGGGGGCGTGATGCGCGGCAAAGCGGCGATGGCGGGATGGGCCGTGGTGGCGGCGGGCGCGGCCATGACGCCCGAATTCGGTGCGGCCGGCAGCGCGACGGCACAGGCGACCGCCCATGTCGTCGGCGCGGTGGATACCTCGACGCGGGCCGGCATCGCCGTCGTGCTCGCCCGGCCGGCGCGGCAACCGGGCGCCGTGGCTGTGCACACAACGGGCGAGGTCGTCGCGCGCGGCGGCGCGCGCCCGGTGCCCGCGGGGTGCGACCCCGGCCGGCTGCGCGTCGACAGGATGCGGCGGCTGACGCTCCGGGTGGGGCACGCTCACGGAACGCAGGGTGCGCAGCTGGTGCCGCTGGGGGTGACGGCGCGGGCGTCCTGGGGCGCGGCGTCCGACGGCGATGCCACGCTCACCCTGGTCCCGCCGCCCGGCCCGCGCGCCGTCAGCATCCGCGTGGGCGCCACCTTCGCTGTTCCGCTGGGGGCCGAGGCGGACGTTTACCGGGCCGAGGTCAGGGTGGACAGCGGCGGCTGAGCCATCGATCGAATTCAAGACGATATCAAAGATTTGATCCAGAAACGTGTTCGCATCACCCTGATCACCAGTAACGGCGGGAGAGTGGCGGTGATTCGCGCGCTGAAAGGCATTGTCGGAAGTCTGGTGGTCGCCAGCGTGTTGCCTGCCGGCCCGGCAGCGGCGGCGGGCGCGGTGAGCAATGCCACGGCGCGGATCGTGAGCCTCGATCCCGCGGACCTGGCGAACGGGGCCGTTGAGATCGTGCTCGCCGACAAAGCCGCCAAACCCGGTGCCGTCGCGGTGCGCGCCGCGAACACCGTGACTGCCCGCGGCGGCGCCGACGTTGATCCCGACGCCAGCCGCCCGGGCGCGCTCGCCCCCGCCGGCGGCGGACCCGTGACGATCACGGTCGAACCCGCCCGGCGGGGCGACGCAGACCGCGCGCTCGTGCCGGTTGCGATGGAGGTGCGGGGGCGCGTGGACGCGACCAGCACGGACGGCGCCAGCCTGACGGTGCGGGTCAGGGCCGCGGAAGACCGCCGCCCGGTCGTCGTGGGCGCGACCTTCGTGGTGCCGGCTGGCGCCGAGCCCGGCGTCTATCGCGCCGAGCTGACCGTGGATCGGTCGGCGCCGGAACCGAAGCTCGTCGGATTTGAATAGGGCAGGTGGCGGCCGCATCGGCCGCCACCGCCGTGTCGTGCATAGGCTGCTTGGGAAACACGGGCCGGGGCATGCCCCGGCCCGCGGGTCCATCACGCCGCCGCGGCGGGCGCCTCGACGGGCTGGCGGTCCGGCGCGGCGCGGCCCGCCAGCTGATCCAGCGTGGTCTGGTTGCACGGCAGGTAGAGCGCGAGCACCGGGAAGCCGTGATCGTCGCGCTTCACCGGCCCCAGACGCTGCGGGTTTGCCCCCACGCGCTTGAGCACGCGTTCCATCACGGGGTCGGAGACCGTCAGCAACGCCGTGACTCCCTCGGCGTGGAACCGGCTGATCGTGTCGTACAGCAGCTTGGCGAGGTAGTGCCGGCTGTCGTGGGCGGACAGCTCCGGGTCGGCCACCAGCCGCGCGCCTTCCCAGTAGTCGCGCGTCTTGTAGGCGTCGCGCTCGCCCTGGATCAGCCAGGGGAAGACGTCCATCAGCAACGAGGGCTGATCGAGCGGCATCGCCCGGGCCGCCGCCACGACGCGGCCCCGGTCCACCGTGACGATGTGGCGGGTGTGGCGCGTGTCGAACTGGTCGTGTTCGCGGCCCTGCTCGTCCGTGTTCACCGGCCAGCCCTTGAGGTCCACGAACACCCGCTTGCGCAGCCGCAGCGCGGCGTCGACCAGGGCGTTCTCGCCGGGATGGGTGTCCTCGACGTGGATCGTCCGCGTGCAGGGCTGCAGGCGAACCGGCAGCCCGTCCTTCGGCCGGAGCGTGACGAGCGCCTCCTGCTCCCCGGTTGCCGGGGCGGCGGGTTCCACCGTCGCGCGCTGGAGCACCCGGGCCATGATGAGCGTCATCTCGGCCATGGCGAAGTGGCCGCCCGGGCAGGTTCGCGGCCCGCCGCCGAACGGGAAGTAGGCGTAGCGGTGCCGCGGGCTACCCTCCAGGAAGCGTTCGGGGCGGAAGGTGTCGGGGTCCGGCCACAGGTCCTCCAGGCGCTGGGTGACGTAGGGCGCCATGATCATGACGTCCCCCTTCTTGATCGACCGGCCCAGAATGACGTCGTCCCGCGAGCACGTGCGCGCGAACCAGAAGGCCGGCGGATACAGCCGCAGGGTCTCCTCGAGCACCGCGCGCGTGTAGGGGAGGTTCTTGAGCAGATGGACCGACGGCGTTTCGTCGTGCGGCACGTGTTCGAGGACCTCTTGCCGCACCTTTTCCTGCACCTCGGGGTGCTGGGAAAGCAGGTAGAAGACCCACGACAGCGCGTTCCCGGTCGTCTCGTGGCCGGCGAAGAAGATCGTCATGGCCTCGTGGCGCAGCTGGCGCTCGGAAAGCTTCTGGCCACTGGAGGGATCGACCGCGTGGGTCAGGGTGCTCACGAGGTCGCGGCCTTGTTCGCCGTTCGCGCGCAGCCGCGAAATCAACTCCTCGAGGACGGAGGCCACCGTCCGTCGGGCTTGCTTGAAGCTCTTGTTGGCGGGCGTTGGCAGGAACTCGGGATAGGGCACGGACGACCACATCCGGTCCCGCAGATACTTTTGAATGTCGGACACAGCGGAAACGACCTGCTCCACGCGCTGGCCGTCCAGGTCGCCGAACATCGTGCGCGCGAGCACACGCAGGCTCAGCCCGCACGGCTCCGAAACCATGTCGCGAACCTGCGTGGTCCTGGTCCAGTCGTCGGCGGTCTTGGAAATCTCGTGGTCCATGTCCGCCAACAGGCGGTCCACGCTGCGCGCCGTGAACATGGCCTGGATGATCCGACGGCTTGCGGACCACCGTTCCCCGTTGGAGGTGACGAGTCCGTCGCCGAGGATGGGCTTGAGCTTCTCGACGAAATGCTGCTTGTGGTAGTTTCCATTGTGTCGGCGGAGCACGTGATCCACGGCATTCGGGTCCGCGAGCAGATGACACCGCATCCCCGCTACGCGCATCGTTGTGATGCCGCCGTGCTTCCGCGCACACTGGAGGAGGAAATTGGGGGCGTCCTGTTTCAGCTGGGGCGCAACGCCCAGAAACGGCCATCCCTTGATGGTGGTCCCGGGTGTGTGCTCGGCGTTGGCACCATCGTCGATAGCGGAATGCGTAAGTTCGGCAGCCATGTTTCCCCCTTTCGGTTGTATAGGGGAAGCCTGGCTGTGGACGCTTCCGAAACCTATCTCGTGTATGGTATACTTTTAGAAACAAGTTTCTCGATGTTGCCGTGTGAAACGGAAGCGGCGAGAGGCGATCACGGAGGTGCCGACGGATGGAGCCGCAACTGGGCGTCCGGTTGCCCGAACGCGTGGTGACGGATCTCGAGTCGGCCCCGACTTTGACGGAGATCGAGCGGATTGCCGCCGATTTCCTCAACGATATCGGATTCAAGCAATACAGTTATTACATGGCCCGCCGCCGGCCGCATGGCGAGCGTCTCGAAGGGTACTTTTCCAATTTCGACAGGCGGTGGATTACGCGATACCTGGAAAAGAACTATGTTTGCGACGACCTGTTACACGTAAACGCGCGGCGTTCCGTGCTGCCCTTTACGTGGATGCCGCGAAGCAAGGGGCACATTCCCGCGCGAAGCGCGCAGGTCTTCAGTGAGGCCCAGGATTACGGGATCCGGGACGGGGTGGCGATTCCGGTGCACGGCCCCGACACGTTCGCGTTGGTGACGGCCATCGCGGATGGCTCGCCGCGGGAACGTGAGGAAATTCTGACCTACACACGCGACGCCGTCACCAGTCTGGCGCTGCACGTCCACGAACGGGCGTCCAACGTGCTCGAAGCCACGGGCGGCGCCGGCTTGACCGACGACGCCGTGCTCACCGAGCGTGAGCGCGAGTGTCTGCGCTGGGTGGCGGCCGGCAAGACGAGTGGCGAGATCGGCGACATCCTCGGCATCGCCGAGGGCACGGTCGGCCAGCACATCGCCAACGTCCGGCGCAAACTTCAAACGCCGACCCGGGCGCACGCGGCCGTGCGCGCGATGCACTTCGCCTTGATTGATGCTGCCTGACGGTGGTGCCGGTGGCACGCGCCCGGCGCGCGCGGCGGGATACTCCGAAAGCGCCACATCGGATCACGTGGGCCGCCCTCGTTCCCGGGCGCACGCATCCCGCATCCGACGCGACGAATTTCGGCTGCTCGCCATGCACGCGGGCTCACCGCGAAGGGATCCGCTATCCCGCCGCGTGCTGGCGCGGGCGCGACAGCGGCTGATCGCGTCGGGCACCTGCTGCTTTTCGGCCCAAAAGTAATGTTTATAAACTTTTTTCAATGATATCGTCAGAAACGCGTTGCTGCATCTATATCGTTCGGTCGTTTTTCGCGGCTGCAAGGGATACGTACGCTGCCCATATCATAACCGTGGCAGCAGGAGCGGGGCTCATGGCTGAGCGTGGGCAGCTAACGAAGACGAACATGCGCGCCGAGATCGCGGAGCAGCCGGGCGACGGCATCTCGACGGACAAAGCCGGCCTCGACGAGGCGTGCATCCGCACACGCGGCGAACGGCTGGCGTGGCTGCGCGAGCGCGCGGGCCTGTCCCTCACCGGCGCGGCCGAGACGATGGGCATTTCCAAGGCGGAGCTCAGCCGCGTCGAGAACGGCATCCGCGACATCACGGGCAAGCACATGGCCCGCGCGGCCGAAGCCTACGGCGTCGGCTTCGCCCACCTGCGCACGCTGCTGGAGCATGACCCGCGCGCCGAAACGGCCGTCTTCCAGATCACCGAGCCGGCGGCGAGCCCGCGCACGCGCCCGCTGCCCTGCTACGGCGGCCGCGAACTGCAGGCGCAGGGCCCCAGCCCGAGCCACCGCACGGACATGCCGCTGCCCGAGGTCGCCGACCTCGGCCCCACGGCCTACGGCGTGCGCCTGCCCGCCGGCGCCTGCTTCGCCAACAGCTACCACACCATGGTCGCGGTGGTGGACCCGGAAGCGCGCTGCGTCCTCGGCGACCCGGCGGTGAATCCCTTCGGCTGGGCGCCGCTCGTCGGCACGACCGCGCGCGATGAAAGCGGGCGCCTGGTGCTGCTGGACGAGCACGGCGTCGCCGGCACTGTGGGCGAGAACGTCCGCGTCTCCGACCTGCACAAGGTCGTCATGGTGCTCCCCGACCGCATGGGCCCGCCGGCGCTGTAACCCGGCCCGCGCTGGAACCGCGTGCGCCGCTTGCTGCCTTACGCCCGGCGGGTGGCGAGCATCCCGATCAACTCCAGGGCCGCCTCGCTCGCCGCGCCGTCGGTGTCGCACGCCGGGTCGAGCGCGGTGATCCCCGCACCCACGATGGGCACCTGCTCGGCGATGCGCTGCACGCCCGTCCGCACCTGGGCCGCTGAGGGGCCGCCCGCGCTGGCGAAGGGGTTGGCGCGCAGCGCGCCCGCGTCGTGCACGTCCATGTCGATGTGCAGATAAACGGCGTCCACCTGCCGCGCCAGCGCCGAAAGCGGCGGTTCCATCGCCAGCAGCCCGCGCTCGGCCCATTCCCGGCCCGGCACCTCGCCCATCCCGCTGTTCGTGAACAGCGCGCGCTCCCCGGCGTCCCAGGCGCGCCCGCCCGCGTGCAGGATGCGGTCCGCTTCCACCGCCTCGAAGCCCGGAACCGTCTTCGCCAGGGCGCGGAAACACCATCCGACCGTCACGCCCAGCGCCATGCCGTCGAGAAAGCCCGTGAGCGTGGTTTCGGGCGTGTTCAGGTCGCCGTGCGCGTCCAGCCAGATCACGCCCAGGCGCGGCACCTCGTGCAGCCCCGCCACCGCGCCCACGGCGGACAGGCAATTGCCCGCCAGCACCAGCGGCCAGGCGCCGTCGCGGCGCG
Source organism: Limimonas halophila (assembly GCF_900100655.1). Classification (NCBI taxonomy): domain Bacteria; kingdom Pseudomonadati; phylum Pseudomonadota; class Alphaproteobacteria; order Rhodospirillales; family Rhodovibrionaceae; genus Limimonas; species Limimonas halophila. The sequence continues at coordinate 134,920 of NZ_FNCE01000006.1, read as the reverse complement.
CGCGCGTCACCTCGCCCGCGAGCTTGCCGGCGAGTTCGAAACCGGTGGCGATCTCGGCCGTCAGGCAGTGGTCGCTGTGGATCGCTGCCGGCACCGGCTCTTCGCCCGCGGCGCGGATGCGCTCGGGCGCGCCGGCGGCGACGAGATGCCCCGGCCCGCGGCCCATGCGCGTCTCGCGGTGGCCCGAATCGTAGGGGAGCTGAATCAGGGCGACGGTCATCGTGCGCCTCGCGGCAATCGTTGGGGGCGGCGGAGCATAGGAGCGCGCAGGCGGTGCCGGAAGCGGTGGGCGTTCACGTTTCGATGGGAACGACGACGCGGCCCTGGCCGCGCCGGCCGTCGGAGGCGCCGTCGCCTTCCAGCACGGCGATCAGGCGCTCGCGGATGCGCTTGATCTTGCTGTCGTGGCTGACCTGCCCGCCCAGCACGTCCTCGACGTAGAAGACGTCCACCACGCGCTCGCCGTAGGTGGCGATGCGCGCCTGATGGATCATCAGGTTCAAGCGCGTCAGCGTCTGCGTCAGCTCGTGCAGCAGGCCGGGGCGGTCGCGGCCGTCCACCTCGATGACGGTGTGGCGCGGGGCCAGGTTGTTGTCGACGAAGACGCGCGGGGGAACCGTGAACACGGCGTAGCGGCTGGGGATGCCGGTGCGCCGGGCCGCCAGCTCCTGCATGGGCTTGATGCGCCCGGCGAGCGTGCGCTCGACCGTCTCGGGCAGGGCCGCCAGCTTCTCCGGGTCGTCGAAGGGCCCGCCGTTGGCGTCGGTTACCCACAACGTGTCCAGCGCCATGCCCGTCGTCAGCGTGAAGATACGCGCGCCCGTGATGCTCGCGCCCGCCACCGCCAACGCGCCCGCGATGCGCGAGAACAGCCCCGGATGGTCGGCCGTGTAGACCGTGACCTCGGTAACGCCGCGGTAGCCGTCCACGCGCGTGTCCACGGTCAGGTGGCGGCCGGACGCATCGGCCTCGTGCACCAGGCGGGCGTGGCGCTCGTGGGTCTCCGCGTCCCAGGCGAGCCAGTAGGCCGGGTAGGGGCGGCTGAGGTGCGCGGCGAGGGCATCCGGGCTCCAGTCGCTCAGGCGCGCGGTCAAATCGTCCTTGGCGTGGCGCACGCGCGTGTCGCGGCTTTCCGCGCGGAAGCCGCCGCTGAGCTCGTCCTCGGTGTTCCAGAAGAGGTCGCGCAGCAGCGCCGCCTTCCAGTCGGTCCAGACGTTCGGCCCCACCGCGCGGATGTCGGCGACCGTCAGGCACACCAGCAGGCGCAGGCGCTCCAGCGACTGCACCGTGGCGGCGAAGTCGCGGATGGTCTGGGGCTCTTCCAGGTCGCGCTTGAAGGCCACCTGCGGCATGTCGAGGTGATGCTCGACCAGCCAGGCGACCGTCTCCGTTTCCTCGGCCGTCAGGCCCAGGCGCGGGCCCATGCGGCGGGCGAGGCGCGCGCCCACCTCGCTGTGGTCGCCGGGGTAGCTCTTGCCCAGGTCGTGCAGGAACACCGCGATGTAGAGCGCCCGGCGTGAGTGCACCTTGTGGATCACCTCGGTCGCGATGGGCGCGATCTCCGCCAGCTCGCCGCGCTCGATGCGGTTCAGCTCGCTCAGCGCGAACAGCGTGTGCTCGTCCACGGTGTAGTGGTGGTACATGTTGTACTGCATCTGCGCCACGACGCGCCCGAACTCGGGCAGGAAGCGGCCCAGCACGCCCGCCTCGTTCATGCGGCGAAGAATGGAGGCCGGGTCCTTGTGGGCGCAGATGAGGTCGCGGACATACCCGTTGGCCGTGGGATCGCGGCGCACCGGCCCACCCAGCTGCTTGCGGTGCTGGCGGATCCAGCGCAGTGCCGTTGGATGGATGTCCAGATCGCGCGCGTGGGCGACGGCGAAGATGCGCAGCATTTCCGCCGGCTGATCGCGGAAGACGTGCGGCCCGCGCACGCTCAGCCGGTCGCCCTTCACCTGGAAGCCGTCCACCGAGCGCCGCGGCAGCAGTTCCGCCGGGCGGAAGCGCGAGCGCCGGCCGTGGTGGGTTTCCAGGTGCGCGCACAGGATGCGCGTCAGGTCGCCCACGTCCTTGGCAACCAGGTAGTAGTGCTTCATGAAGCGCTCGACCGCGCTCGCGCCCGCGTGGTCGAGATAGCCCATGCGCGGCGCGATCTCCTTCTGCAGGTCGAAGGTCAGCCGCTCTTCCGCGCGGCCCGTCAGCTCGTGCAGGTGAAAGCGCACCGTCCACAGGAAGGTCTGCGCCTTGGCGAAGCGTTTCGCCTCGCCCTCGGTGAAGACGCCGCGCCGCACCAGCGCGTCGGTGCCCGCCACGCGGTAGACGTCCTTGGCGATCCAGAACAGCGTGTTCAGGTCGCGCAGGCCGCCCTTGCCCTCCTTGATGTTGGGTTCGAGCTGGTAGCGCGAATCGCCCATGCGCTTGTGCCGGGCGTCGCGCTCCTTGAGCTTGGCCTCGATGAAGCGCGCGGCCGTGCCCGCCTGGACCTCGCGCGCGAAGCGCTGGTTGAGTTGCTCCGTCAGCTCGGCGTCGCCGGCGACGTGGCGGGCTTCCAGCAGGCTGGTGCGGATGGTGACGTCGCCGCGCGCGTGGCGGACGCACTCGTCCAGCGAGCGCGTGGCGTGGCCCACGCGGAAGCCCAGGTCCCACAGCAGGTAGAGGATTTCCTCCACAACCTGCTCGTTGTGCGGGGTGAGCTTGTAGGGCGCCAGGAACAGCAGATCGATGTCGGAATGCGGCGCCAGCTCGCCGCGCCCGTAGCCCCCGGTGGCCACGAGCGCGATGCGCTCGCCCGTGGACGGCGTGCCGGCGGGGCGCAGATCCTCCACGGCGTAGGCGTAGAGCGTGCGCACCACTTCGTCGACGAGGAAAGCGGTGGCCCGCATCAGGCTGCTGCCGGGTTCGCGCTCCGTCTCGAATCGGCGGCGGATCTCGCGCCGCCCGGCGTCCAGCCGCGCCCGCAGGGCCTGAAGCGCGCGCGCCCGCACGCCGCCGTCGCCGGCCGCCGTGATCTCGGCCAGCTCCGCCTGCGCTGCCCCGCGATCGAAGATGTTTTCCGGCCGCGCCACCGCGTGCGCGGCGCCCGGATCCAGCACGCCCGTGTCCATGGTCCCTAGATCGCGGTCACGCCCGGCGAATGCAAGCCGCCGGCCGCACAGAAGCGCGGTCGACGCGGTGTGGCGATTTGGCGCCACAGCTCACCCGAATATCACATTTGTGTGATTTTTCGGTTGCACGCCCGCCACGGGTTTGTTTGCAATACCGGTCAAGGGGTTTCTTTTGGGGGAGCGACCCGGCGCCGCCCCCCGGCATGACGCCGGTGCGGCGCCGTTTCGTGGCGGGGCCGCGCGGGCGTCACGCCTCGGCGGCCACCGCGCCTTCGTCGCCGTCCTGGTTGCCCGGTCGGTCGAGCGCGTAGCCGGCCGAGCGCACGGTGCGGATGAGGTCCGGCTCGTCGTCGGTGTTGATGGCCTTGCGCAGGCGGCGGATGTGCACGTCGACGGTGCGCGGCTCGACGTAGACGTCGTGACCCCACACCGCATCCAGCAGCTGCTCGCGCGAGAACACGCGGCCCGGATGCTGCAGGAGGTGGCGCAGCAGGCGGAACTCCGTCGGGCCCAGGTGCAGGTCGCGGCCGTTGCGGCGCACGCGGTGCGCCGCCAGGTCCATCGTCAGATCCGCGAAGCTGAGCTGCTCGCTGGCGAGCTGCGGCTGCGTCCGGCGCAGCACGGCGCGGATGCGCGCGATCAGCTCCACGGGCGAGAAGGGCTTGGTGATGTAGTCGTCGGCGCCGCTGTCCAGCCCGCGTACCTTGTCGGCTTCCTCGCCGCGCGCGGTGAGCATGACGATGGGAATGTCGCGGGTCTCCGGCTGGCGGCGCATGCGCCGGCACACCTCCAGCCCCGAGGTGAGCGGCAGCATCCAGTCCAGAAGCACGAGGTCGGGGCGTTCTTCGACTGTGAGCTGCAGCGCCTCGTCGCCGTCCTGGGCCGCGATCACGCGGAAGTCCTCACGCTCCAGGTTGTAGCGCAGGAGCGTGACCAGCGCCGTCTCATCCTCGACGATCAGGATCAGCGGCTTCATGCCGAGTCCTCCCCGCCACCGTTCTGGTCCGTGTCGCCCTGGCCGGTCGCTTCGGTGTTGCGCACGACTGTGTAGGAGGTGGTGTCGCCCTTGGGCCGGTTGCCGTCCAGGTAGGCGCCCGTCACCAGGTAGTAGACCGTCTCGGCCACGTTGGTGGAGAGGTCGCCGATGCGCTCGATGTTCTTGGCGCAGAACATCAGGTGCGTGCCGGCGGTGATCGAGCGCGGATCCTCCATCATGTAGGTCAGCAGCTCGCGGAAGAGGGAGGTGTACATCTCGTCCACCTCCGCGTCGCGGTGCCAGACGTCCACCGCCTTGTCGGCGTCGCGCTCGCTGTAGGCGTCGAAGGTGTCCTTCACGATCGACTGCGCCAGGCGCGACATGCGCGGCAGGGCGTTGAATGCGCCCGGCGGCTGCATCTGGTTCAGCGCCAGCGCGCGCTTGGCGATGTTGACCGCGTAGTCGCCGATGCGCTCGGTGTCCGAGGCGATCTTGAAGGCGGAGACGATCTCGCGCAGGTCCGTGGCGACGGGCTGGCGCAGCGCCAGCACACGCACGGCCGCGTTCTCCACCTCCTGTTCCAGCTGGTCCAGGTCGGGGTCGGCGCTGACCACGCGCGAGGCCAGGTCGCTGTCGCGCTTGACCAGGGACTCCATCGCCGAGGCGAGCTGGCTTTCGGCCATCCCGCCCATGCGCGCGATGGTCTGGTTGAGGTGCTTCAACTCCTCGTCGAAGGACTTCACGATGTGGCTGTGCGTTTCGCCGGTCACGGCACCCTCGCTCGCTGGCCTGCGTCCCGCTTACCCGAAGCGCCCGGTGATGTAACCGAGCGTCCGGTCGTCGCGCGGGTTGGTGAACAGGGCCTCGGTCTCGCCGGCTTCGACCATCTCGCCCAGGTGGAAGAAGGCCGTGCGCTGGGAGACGCGGGCTGCCTGCTGCATGTTATGCGTCACAATGACGATCGTGTAGTTGTCGCGCAGCTCGTCGATCAACTCCTCGATCGTCGCCGTGGCGATGGGGTCGAGGGCCGAGCACGGCTCGTCCATCAGGATGACCTCGGGGTTCACCGCGATGGCGCGCGCGATGCACAGGCGCTGCTGCTGGCCGCCCGACAGGCCCGAGCCCGGCAGGTCCAGGCGGTCCTTCACCTCGTCCCACAGGCCGGCGCGGCGCAGCGAGCGCTCGACCAGCTCCTCCAGCTCGTCGCGCGTGTTTGTGACGCCGTGGATGCGCGGGCCGTAGGCGATGTTGTCGAACACCGATTTGGGGAAGGGGTTGGGCTTCTGGAAGACCATGCCCACCCGCGCGCGCAGCTGCACGACGTCCAGGTTGGGGTCGTAGACGTCGACGTCGTCCAACGTGATGTCGCCGGTGATGCGGCAGGTGTCGATGACGTCGTTCATGCGGTTCAGGCACCGCAGAAAGGTGGACTTGCCGCAGCCCGAAGGGCCGATCAGCGCCGTGACTTCGTTGTTGCCGATGTCGAGGCTGACGTCCTGAATGGCGTGATTGTCGCCGTAATAAACGTTCAGGTTGCGCGTCGCCATCTTGGCGCGCTTGCGCGTTCCGGCGGACGGGCCGGAGCCGGTTTCCCCGCGGGTGTCGGCGCGGTCGGCCGTGGCGGCGGTCTGCATCTGGGCCATCGGGCGTGTCTCCCTTGCGTGCTTACCAGCGGCGCTCGAAGCGCTTGCGCAGGATCACGGCGGTCAGGTTCATGACGATCAGGAAGGCCAGCAGCACCATGATCGCCGCGGAGGTCTTCTCGATGAAGGCCCGCTCCGGGCTGCTCGCCCACAGGAAGACCTGCACGGGCAGCACCGTGGAGGCGTCGGTGAAGCCGGACGGCGTGCCCGTGATGAAGGCCACCATGCCGATCAGCAGCAGCGGCGCCGTCTCGCCCAGCGCCTGCGCCATGCCGATGATCGTGCCCGTCAGCATGCCCGGCATCGCCAGCGGCAGCACGTGGTGCGTGATCGTCTGGATGCGCGAGGCGCCCACCGCCAGCGCGCCCTCGCGGATCGACGGCGGCACCGCCTTCAGCGCCGAGCGCGAGGAGATGATGATCGTCGGCAGCGTCATCAGCGTGAGCACCATGCCGCCCACCAGCGGCGCGGAGCGCGGCAGGCCGAAGAAGTTGATGAACACCGCCAGCCCCAGCAGGCCGAAGACGATCGAGGGCACGGCCGCCAGGTTGTTGATGTTGATTTCGATAAAGTCGGTGAACTTGTTCTTGGGCGCGAACTCTTCCAGGTAGACGGCGGCCAGCACAGCGATGGGGAAGCTCAGCACCAGCGTCACCGCCAGCGTGAGGAAGGAGCCCACGGTCGCGCCCAGGATGCCGGCCATTTCGGGCTCGCGGCTGTCGCCGCCGGTGAAGAAGCCGACGTTGAACTGGGATTCCACGCGCCCCGCTTCGGCCAGCTCCTCGTAGACCTCGATCAGGCGCGCATCGACCATGCGGCGCTCGTCCGGCGCGTCCATGTCGACGTAGCCCTTGTGGAGCATGTCCACCAGATCGTCGGTCTTCACCCACACCTGCTGGGTCGTGCCCACGAGATCCGGGTTGTTGACCACCATGCTGCGCAACTGGCTGCCCGCCTGGCCGCTGGGGATGCGGCGCAGGTCCTCGCGCTGGCGCTCGTTGTCGAGCTGCGGGAAGCTGGCGAAGAGCGAATCGTAGACCAGCTGGTTGTAGTTGGCGCGCTTGATCTGCTCGGGATCGCGCGTGCCCTCGGGATCGACGACGGATTCCGTGAAGGTGACGTCCAGCTGGATATGGGTCTGCCAGAACGCCGAATAGCCTTTGAGCACGATGTCGCCGAGCAGCACCGCGAGCATCGCCACCGCGATCAGCACGGCCGTGATGCCGTAGAGGCGGAAGCGCTTTTCGGCGGCATAGCGCTTGCGCAGCCGCGCCGCGGACAGGTCTGGCCCGTTGGCGCTCGTTGTCCCGGCGGCGGGCTCGGCGCTCGACACAGCGTTACTCATATTTCTCGCGGTACCTCCGGACCACGTTGAGCGCGATCACGTTCAGCAGCAAGGTCACGGCGAACAGCGTGATGCCGAGCGCGAAGGCGGAAAGCGTCTTGGCGCTGTCGAAAGCCTGGTCGCCGGTCAGGAGCGCCACAATCTGCACGGTGACCGTGGTGACGGCGTTGAGCGGGTTGGCGGTCAGGTTGGCGGCGAGCCCGGCGGCCATGACGACGATCATCGTCTCGCCGATGGCGCGCGAGATCGCCAGCAGCAGTGCGCCCACGATGCCGGGCAGAGCGGCGGGGAAGACCACCTGCTTGATGGTCTCCGCCTGCGTGGCCCCCATCGCGTAGGCGCCGTCGCGCAGCGCTTGCGGCACGGCGTTCATCACGTCGTCCGAGAGCGAGGACACGAAGGGGATGATCATGATCCCCATCACCAGCCCGGCGGCCAGCGCGGATTCCGAGGAGGCGTTGAGGCCGATGTCGGCGGCCGTGTCGCGCACCAGCGGCGCCACCGTCAGCGCGGCGAAGAAGCCGTAGACCACGGTGGGCACGCCCGCCAGCACCTCCATGATGGGCTTCACCAGCGCGCGCATGCGCTTGGGTGCGTAGTCCGACAAATAGACGGCCGAGAACAGCCCGATGGGCGTGGCCACCAGCATCGCCACCACGGTGATCAGCATCGTGCCCGCGAACAGCGGCACGAAGCCGAACGACCCCTCGGCGGCGACCTGGCCCTCGCGAATGGCGGTCTGCGGGTTCCAGCTCAGCGCGGTGAAGAACTCGAGAGGCGAGACGCGGCCGAAGAAGCGCACCGCCTCGAACAGCAGCGAGAGCACGATGCCCGCGGTGGTCAGGATCGCGATCGTGGAGGCGGCGATCATCACCAGGGTGATGACGCGCTCCACGCGGTTGCGGGCGGGCAGGTGCGGGGTGACGAAGCGATGCCCCACGCCAAGTCCGACGACGGCCAGCCCGATGGCGGCCGCCAGGGCGATGATCTGCCCCATCTCGTTGACGCGGTTGTAGGCCGCGGCGGCGTCCTTCATCGCCGGCGTGACCTCGCGGATCACCTCGTAGCCGGCGGCGACCTTCTTGATGGCGATGACGAGGAACTGAAGATCCTCGCCCGTCATGTTGCGCTTCTCGGCGGGAAGCTGCTGCAGCATCGCCCACTCGGCGATGTGCGGCTCGGCGATTATCCAGGCGATCGCCAGCGCGGCGCTCGGCAGGCCCGCCCAGAGCGCGACGTAGAGGCCGTAGTAGCTCGGCAGGGAATGCAGGTGGACGGGACGGCCGCCGCTGGCCCGGACAGCGCGGCGCTGGCCCAGCCAGTAGCCGAAGAGGATCAGCGCCATCAGGGTGATGAGGTAGATCCACGTTAGCATGGCCGTCGCACGCCCCGTCTCGCCCGTGGGTATGACCGCCGCAGACGGTCAGCAGAAAGCGGCTTCAAACGCAATTCTCAAATGAATGCACCAAACGAATATCGGCCGCCCGGCAAAATGGCGGCCGGGGCCACGCCCCGGCCGCCGGCGCCGAGCGCCGCTTAGCCGAGCCAGTCCTCGGGGTTGAGCGGCTCGAAGCTGGTGGCCTTCTCGGCCCACTTCTCGCGCTTGCTCTCCGGCAGCGGGATCAGGCCCTTCTCGATCAGGAAGCCGTTCGGGCCGATGGAGCTGTCCTGCATGAACAGGTTCACGTACTCCTCGATGCCCGGGATGACACCGACGTGGGCGTTCTTGACGTAGAACCACAGCGACCGGGAGACGGGGTACTTCTCCTCGGAGATGTTGTCGACGGTCGGCATGGCGCCGTTGATGGAGGCCGCCTGGATCTTGTTGCGGTTGGTGTCGTAGAAGCTGAAGCCGAAGATGCCGAAGCGGTTCTTGTTGGAAACCAGCTTCTGGACGATGAGGTTGTCGTTCTCGCCGGCCTCGATCCAGGCACCGTCGGCGCGGTAGGAGAAGCACACCTCGTGCCGCTTGCTCTCCGACATGCTCTTGATCATGTCGAAGTGCTTGCAGCCGTCGAGCATCGCCAGCTCGTTCCAGGCGTCGCGCGTGCCGGAGGTCGGCGGCGGCCCCATCACCTCGATCTTCTGATCCGGCAGGTCGGAGTCGATGTCGGACCAGGTTTCGTTCGGGTTCTCGACCAGCTCACCCTCGCCGTTCGGCACCTTTTTCGCCAGGGCCAGCCAGATCTGCTTGGTCGTCAGGTCGGCCTGTGGCGCGTCGACGTGGTTGGCGAAGACGATCCCGTCCGAGCCGATCTTGACCTCGGTGATCTTCTTGACGCCGTTGTCCATGCACTTCTTCACCTCGGACGGCTTGATGCGCCGCGAGGCGTTGGTGATGTCGGGATGCTGCGCGCCGACGCCCTTGCAGAAGAGCTGAAGGCCGCCGCCGGAGCCCGTGGACTCGATGACGGGGGTGTTGAACTCGGTGGTCCGGCCGAACTTCTCGACCACCGCGCTGGCGAAGGGGAAAACGGTCGACGAGCCGACGATCTGGATCTGGTCGCGCGCCTGAGCCGCGGCGGGCTGCGCCCCGGCGACCGCGACAGCCGCCACGGCGGCGACGCTGAGCGTGTGTTTCATCACGGTTGCACCTCGATGATTTGGCGTGGTCGCGTTCCGGTTGTTGAACGCAAGCCTCACGCTTGCGAAAGCCGCCGGCCGGCGCTTGTCGAACACCCTGGCGGCGGCAGCCCAAGCCCTACGCGGCGGTGGCTGTGGTTTTACGACACCTTGATGACACTTTGATGAAAGGGGCGTGGCGGGAAAAACCATCCACAGAGCGGACCCCGCGCCCGGCAGTGGGTTACGCCGCCGCGCGCCCCGTCTGCGCCCCCTCGGCGCGGGGCAGGTAGACGGTGAAGCGGCTGCCCCGGCCTTCCTCGCTGGCGATCTCCAGCCGCCCGCGGTGGCGCGAGACGATGTGCTTGACGATCGCCAGCCCCAGGCCGGTGCCCCCCATTTCGCGCGAGCGCGCCTTGTCCACGCGGTAGAAGCGCTCCGTCAGGCGCGGGATGTGCTCGCGCGGGATGCCCTCGCCGGTGTCGATCACACTGACGGCCACGGCGCGCGTCTGCCCGTGGCGGCCCACAGCGCGGCCGTTGTCCGGCGTTTCCGCGCGCACCGCGACGCTCGTACCCGGGCGGCCGTACTTGAGCGCGTTGTCGATCAGGTTCTGGAACACCTGGGTGAGCTGGCTCGAATCCCCTTGCACGGGCGGCAGGGCGTCCGCGCCCGACAGTTCGATGGCCATGTCCTTGTCCTGAGCCTTCAGCGCCAGCCCCTCGACCACGCGGCCCAGGAGCGGGCCCAGCTCCGCCGTGGTTTCGGGCACGGCGTGCTCGTCCAGCTCGATGCGGGAGAGGGAGAGCAGGTCCTCGACGAGGTTGGACATGCGCTCCGCCTGCTCGCGCATGATGGGCAGGAAGCGCTCCATCGCCTCGGCGTCGCCGCGCGCGGGGCCTTCCAGCGTTTCCACGAAGCCCACGAGGCTGGACAATGGCGTGCGCAGCTCGTGGCTGGCGTTGGCGACGAAATCGGCGCGCATGCGCTCGGCGCGGCGGATGGCGGTGACGTCGTGCAGCGAGACGATGGCGGCGCTGCCGTCGGGGCCGGGTGAGGGCAGCGGTTCCACGCGCGTGGCGAAGGTGCGCTCGACCGAGCCGTGGACGTTGAATTCGACGTTCTGCCCCGCCTCGCCGTCGCGCAGCACGGCGTCCACGGCGCTCAACAGGTCGGGGTTGCGCAGCACGCTGGGCAGCGTGCGCCCGGCGAGGTTGTCGCCGAACAGCTGGCGCGCGGCCGGGTTGGTGGCGGCGATGCGCCCGCGCGCGTCCAGCATCAGCAGTGGGTCGGGCAGGGCGGCGAGCACGGTCTGCAGCCGCTCGGCGGCCGCGCGCAGCTCCGCCCGGCGGCGTTCGCGCTCGCGCGCGCTGTCGGCGATGGCGCTCACCAGGTCCGGGTCCAGGCCGGGCGAGCGGATGGCCGGCGGATCGGGCACGCGCGCCTCGTCCTGGTTCCGGCGCAGGCGCTCGACGTACTGCGTCACCGCGCGCACCGAGGTGACGTGCCAGACCACCAGCAGCGTCATTCCCGCTACGATGACCGCCATGCCTCCCAGCGCGTGCGCGGCCGGCAGCGCGCCCGCGATCACCAGGACGGCGAGGACGAGGGCGGCGGGGGTGGACAGCACCGCCACCGCCAGCGGGACTCGATAGGGATGGGCCTGCGCCATGGCCGTCGTGTCTGCTCCGGTCCGAGTGCGCGGGATGTGTTGCGCCGGCCGTGCCCGCGCAACGGACCGGACACCCTAGCAGACCGGCGTGACAGCAATGTTTCACGCGCAAAACCCATGCGAAAAAGCGCGCGACCGGGGGCGTTGCTGGGTCAGGTCGTTCCCGGCGCGGGCTGCTCGCCGCCGGATTCGTGATCGGTCTTGGGGCGCTCGTGGGTGTGCACGTCCTGGCCGCCGTTGGCTTCCAGGATGGTCACGGCATCACGCTGGCGCTGCGGGTTTTCCGCGCGCACCCACAGCAGGATGGCCCCGTTCTCGGCGGCGCGCGCGAAGGCGTCGGTGTGCGGGGTGGCGCGCACCTCCTTGAGGATGTCGGACACCGCGTAGCCGGTGAGCCCGGCCGCCACCACGGCGGACACCATCGCCCCGATGGGCCCGGTCGCCACGCCAATGAAGCCGGCGGCGGCGATGGGGCCGATGTAGTTCACTTCCTGCACCAGCCCGGAGAAGGTCTCCTTGAAGACCTCCTTGGGCGAATCCGCGGCGGAGAGGGATTCGTGCGTGTCCAGCACCGAGAGGTCGGTGCGCTGAAAGCCCTCGCCCAGCAGCGCCTTGACCGCGCTGCGGAAGGAATCGCGGTCGGAGAACCAGCCCACGACCTCGATCGTGGACGCCTCGCTCTCGGGATACTTGCCGTAGGCACTGGGGGCGCTGCTGTCGGCCACGATTCCTCCGGGCACACCGCATTGTTCCGCGACGGTGGTTGTAGCGTGTGGCCGGCGGCTTGAGAAGGCCCCGGCGGGGGCGTTTGGCCGACCGCCCGCTCTACCTGGCCGAGCGCCCGCTCTACCTGGCCGAGCGCCCGCCCTGGTGACCGCGCGGCCGCGCTGCTAGAGGGTACGTGGTTCCATCCCCCGCGAACACGAACGAGCTGCGCCCCATGCCGGACAGCGCCGCCGCCTCCTCGAACGCCCAGGCCTCGAACGGCCAGCCCCCCAACGGCCAGTCGGGGGCCGCCACCCCGATGATGGCGCAGTACAACGCCATCCGGGCCGAGCACCCGGAGTGCCTGCTGTTCTACCGCCTGGGGGACTTCTACGAGCTCTTCCACGACGACGCCAGGATCGCGGCCGAGGCGCTGGACATCGCGCTCACCAAGCGCGGCCAGCAGGGCGAGAGCATCCCCATGGCGGGCGTGCCCGTCGCCAACGCGGAATCCTACCTCGCCAGGCTCATCCGCCAGGGCCACAAGGTCGCCATCTGCGAGCAGCTGGAAGACCCGGCCGACGCCAAGAAGCGCGCGGGCAGCAAGGCGGTGGTCCAGCGCGGCGTCACGCGCGTGGTCACCCCCGGCACGCTGACCGAGGACGAGCTGCTGGACGCGCGCAGCCACAACCACATCGCCGCGCTCAGCGAGGTGGGGCGCGAGTTGGCGCTGGCGTGGCTGGACGTCTCCACGGGCGCGTTCGCGGTGCAGGGCGTGAGCGAAGGCGAGCTCGCCACCGTGCTGGCGCGCGTGGAACCGGGCGAGCTGTTGCTGCCGGAAAAGCTCACCCAGCGCGAGGGGCTGTTCGAGACCTTCGCCGAGTGGAAGGCGGCGCTCACCCCGCTGCCGGGCACGCGCTTCGACAGCGCCAACGCGCGGGCCACGCTTCAGGAAACCTTCGGCGTGGCGAGCCTGGACGCCTACGGTCAGTTTTCGCGCGCCGAAGTCTCGGCGTGCGGCACGCTCGTTGCCTACGTGGCGATGACGCAGAAGGGCAGCCTGCCCCGTCTCGACCCGCCGCGGCAGGTGCGCCCCGACGCCGTCATGGCCGTCGACGCCGCCACGCGCGCGAACCTGGAGCTGACCCACGGCCCCGACGGCAGCCGCGCGGGCAGCCTGCTCGCCACGATCGACCGCACCGTCACCGGCGGCGGCGCGCGCCTGCTCGCCGACCGGCTGAGCGCGCCGCTCACCGACCCGGACGCCATCGACCGCCGCCTGGACGCCGTGAGCTTCCTCGTGACCAACACCGAGCTGCGCGAGGAGGTGCGCGCGCGCCTGCGCCGCTGCCCGGACGTGGAGCGCGCGCTCTCCCGCCTGACTGTCGGGCGCTGGGGCCCGCGCGATCTGGCCTCCATCCGCGACGGCCTGGCCCAGGCGGACGCGCTGCGCGGGCTGTTGTCGGGCGGGGCGGGGACGCCCGCGCCGCCGGACCTGCTGGCCGAGGCGGCGGGGGACCTGGGCGCGCACGACGCCCTGGTGGACAAGTTCACGCGCGCGCTGGCGGCGGATCTGCCGGTCTCCGCGCGCGATGGCGGCGTGCTCGCCCAGGGCTACGCGCCCGAGCTGGACGAGCTGCGCGGCCTGCGCGACGAGAGCCGGCGCCACATCGCCAACCTTCAGGCCAGGTACGCGCAGCACACGGGCATCCAGGCGCTGAAGGTGCGCCACAACCACGTGCTCGGCTACTACGTCGAGGTCACGCCGCGCCAGGCGGAAAACCTGCCCGACGACGGCACCTTCATCCACCGCCAGACGCTGGCCAGCGCCGTGCGCTACACCACGACCGAGCTGGGCGAGCTGGAACAAAAGCTCGCGCGCGCGGGCGAAAAGGCGCTGGCGATGGAGCAGCAGCTCGTCCACGAGCTTGTGGGCGAGGTGACGGCGCGCGCCGAGGCCGTGGCCGCCGCCGCCCGCGCGCTGGCGGAGCTGGACGTCGCCGCCGGGCTGGCGGAGCTGGCGGTGGCGCGGAACTGGTCGCGCCCGCGGATCACGCGCGACACGCGCTTCGTGCTGCGCCAGGGCCGGCATCCCGTGGTGGAGCGCGCGCTGGACAAGGCGGACGAGGGCCCCTTCGTCGCCAACGACTGCGTGCTGGACGACAGCCGGCTGTGGCTGCTCACCGGCCCGAACATGGCGGGCAAGTCCACCTATCTGCGCCAGAACGCGTTGATCGCGGTGCTGGCGCAGATGGGCGCCTACGTCCCGGCCGAGCGCGCGGAGATCGGCGCGGTGGACCGGCTGTTCTCGCGCGTGGGCGCGGCGGACGACCTGGCCCGCGGGCGCTCCACCTTCATGGTGGAGATGGTGGAGACGGCCGCGATCCTGAACCAGGCGGGGCCGCGCTCGCTGGTGATCCTGGACGAGATCGGGCGCGGCACGGCCACGTTCGACGGGCTCTCGATCGCCTGGGCCTGCGTGGAGCACCTGCACGAGGTGAATGGGTGCCGCGGGCTGTTCGCCACGCACTACCACGAGCTGACGCGGCTGGCGGCGCGGCTGGACGGGCTGTCGTGCCACACGATGCGGGTGAAGGAGTGGCAGGGCGAGGTCGTCTTCCTGCACGAGGTGGTGCCGGGCGCGGCCGACCGCTCCTACGGCATCCACGTCGCCAAGCTGGCGGGCCTGCCGCGCGCCGCCGTGGAGCGGGCGGAGACGGTGCTGGAAACCCTGCAGACCAGCGACGACCAGATGAGCGGCCTCGCCGCGCTCGCCGACGACCTGCCCCTCTTCGCCGCCGCCGGACCGGAAGGGGAGGGCGCATCCGCCGACCAACCCGCCGCCTCATCGCAGCCGAGCGCCGTCGAACAGCGCCTCGCCGAGATCAACCCCGACGACCTGACGCCCAGGGAGGCGCTGGAGCTGGTGTATGCGTTGAAGGGGTTGGCCGACGGGTCGTAGCCCAGGGCGGCCAACACGATGCCCGGTACACCCACCCGTTGAGGTGAGCTTGATGGCCTCGTGTCGCCCAGTTACACGAGGGCCATGCAGGGGTTTCTCGACGGGCTTGGCGATGCGCTGGACAAGCTCGGGGCGGAAGACGTTTTCAATCTCGCCCTGGCTGTTCTGATCATGTGGGGGCTGATCCGTCTCGGCCCGCATGCCATCCGGGGATTCGTCGAAATCCGGGTCAGCCGCCATCGCCACAAAGAAGAAATGAAACGGCTGGAACACATGGCCCGAACGTCCCACACTTCGAGAGAGGACGAGGAAAACGCGCGGCGGGACGCGGCGGCCGGCCGAGGTGGCGGTGACGCGGCCACAGATGCGGCCGAAACCGGGAGCGGGGGCGAACCATGGCATCGCAGCTGACATTGGCTCTGTGCGCGGTGCTGGTGTTCGTGCTTGCCGTCGGCTCGTACATGAAGCGGCGGCTGCGCCAGCTTGAAACCCGCGAGATGTATCGCGAGGAGTTCTTCAGCTACGCCAAGTGGGTGGTGTCGCGCGGGGACGTGCCCGACGCGGCGGTGAAGCTGTTGTTGTTCCTGGGCCGCCAACTCGACGCCCCGACGGCGCCCTACGCGCTCTTGCTGGCGCTTCTGCGCGGCGCGGCCCTGGAGCCGCAAGCCAATTCCGCCAGCCGCCGCACAGGGCTGGATGCGGAGATGCGCCGGTGCCCCCAGGATGTCCGGGAGGCGTTCGGCAACGCAGTCGCCAGCGGCCTCATGGCGATCGCGGCGAACAGCGTGGTCCTGGGCACGGTCATCCGCCGCGTGATCCTCTTCCGCATCCGCAAGCGCGACGGCGAGGGCTACGACGGCACCGAGGACGCGAACATCATCGCCACCGGCTGGGCCAATCCGGCGTAATTGGCTGCCGCGCCGGAGGGCGAGGGCGCACCCGCCGACCAACCCGCCTCATCGCAGCCGAGCGCCGTCGAACAACGCCTGTCCGAAATCACTCCCGACGACCTGACGCCCAGGGAGGCGCTGGAGTTGGTTTATGAATTGCCGGAAGGCACGAAAAATCCTGATACCAATCAGCAATCCGAGGGTTCTTGGCCAAGAACTATTGATAGGTTGAACCGAGATTCTAGATTGCCGAATATTCCAAAAATTCCTTGACGCGCTCTTTGTCTCGGAACTCCGCCTCAATCTTGTCCCCGTTCGAGTATTTTACTCGTACCTCATATTTCCTGAACGTGCCTTGATCGTTGGTCTCACTGTAACTGTCTATAAAGTTTTTCGCTTCCTCGGGTGAACCAAACTCATGTTCTTCTCCGTGTAGCGGAATAATAGCAACTCTATCGATCACACGATCCAGCACTTTTCGCAACCTCTCAAAGAAATCTTGGAATTCCGTTTGCGCACTTATATACACTTTATTAATAATCTCGTTCCACTCATCCTCGGATAGATTCTCGATAGCACGAACGGCCTCAAGATAATCTTTTTCCGGTGTTTGTTCACCGAAATTTATAAAAATTCCGTGTTTGCCAAATGCTTTAACTATGTCATCATATCGGATATAGACAATATTAAAATTTTGAGATCTCAGCTGCTTAATCGACTCTTTTGTGAATTCGCCCGCTATAATCGCGCCTAAAAAGGGGTGTTCTTGCCAGTATCGTTCAAAAATGGGGAGCAACGCACCTTGTATTTCTTGTGCCTTGTTTCGCGAATGTTTCGTGTACCTCCTCCATGCCGCCTCAACGAATGCGATAGGGCGTCCAGAGTTCCTGGCGCATCCCTTTTTCTCAATTACAAAATCAAGATCGTGATCATTGCCATATTTGTCCTGCCATTTTACCAGTTGTCCCCTGCGAACGCCGGGGCGTTCACCCTTTTTATCAACAAACAGGTCGCGACCTTGGCAAAATTCACACAATGCAGGGTAGGTGATATCTTCAAGAAGATTGCCGATTTTTTGTCCAAACTTGTGGGCTGGCGATTGCGCCATTTTACCCCCTTATCCACAATATGCCTTCTTTAAGCGGCACGCGGTGCTTCCGGTTCTTCCACTTGATATTTCTATCTCGCACTTTCTCAAAAGTGTACTCCTTGAAGCCTGCCCCCTGTGCTAGCTCTCCAAGCCATTTATCCACTGGCGCGTGTATTCCATATGGTGCAGAATCACCAATTATCAGACACAACGTTCCTCCATCAACCACTAGCGGACGAAGCGCATGAAAAGTTCGCCCTAGATCGCGGAAATAGGCGGCTAGCATGGTGTGATATGTCTTACGTCCACCTTTTTTCTCTCTTTCATGTTGAAGAGCCGTACAAACCTCCGTTAGTTCACTGCGGATTGGTGACGTCACGGGATGTTGCAAGAGCGGCTCTAACAACATTTTTTCGGTCGATGTGTGTTGTGCACATGACGGAATGAGGCATTGCCGAACTTTTTTGTGGAGATCAGCCCAACGATCGACGTGGCCCCAAAAAGTAAGCTCTAGGCGGGTAGCGTCAGCGTAGTCATAATTATTTGGATAAGGGGGGGATGTGATGACTAGATTGTATTGTTTATCTGTCATTTTTTCGCATTTTCTGGCGTCAATGTTATAAATACTTCCGGCATATTCTTCAGCTTTTGTTTTGAAAATTTTCATATCAGCATGGAAAATTTCAACTTTGTTCATGAATGCATAGTATGGATCGTACACATTATTTTTGGAGTGATTTGGGAGAATATATTGCCACTGTGCTGTTCCAACGCCACTGGTTTCACGAAGTATGGACGTAATACACCACCAAACATGATTGGCGATGCTCTCTGAGGAGAACGTGTACCGTTCGTAGGCTTCTTTAAGGCTCTTTAGCGAGTACAGCACATCATCGGTGTAACACTTTCGCAAAAGTTTATTATGTGGAAGGATCATCTGCGATCTCATGTTGTCAGCAAGTCTCAAAACATTAAACGCCTCCCGGCGAAATTGTTCTTCGCATGAAGGGGGGCGCATTTTCGTTGCTGTAAGGTGGTTTAGCAGTGGATGCGTTTCGAAGCCGTCAGTAACGCACTGGGCTTGGGCACCTGCTATGAGCGCTGTGCCGCTACCTGCGAATGGGTCGAGCGCCCTTCCATGTGGAGGGACGTGTGCGGCAATGACATCTTCCGCCCATTCTGCGGAAAAACCAGCCGAAAATCGGAACCAACGGTGCACGGGTAGCCGCATATTGTCGGTAAATGCCCCGCGCCGTGCAGTTTTAGGTGGCATTTCGGGGTTTTGCTTGTCAAACTCATTATTGTCGAATAATGGAGAGGACATCGTTGGGAGCGCTCACTTGATGTTTGCGTTGGTAGAGGCTAAAAAGTCCAGATTCAAGTCACAGTATTCCGCTTGGAAGGTCATGACCAGATCTAGAACGTAGCTATATGGGGCGTGTAGGGCTACAACAAGGCGCCCCGCCAGGCAACAGCAAGTTTAAGATGCATGCCGAAAAAGACCATAGCCCGCCAGAGAGCGTGTCACGGTGGTCTGCGAATCGTGGGACGCCCGCACAGATCATGAGCGGTATAAGTGACAAAAAATCACGGAGGTCGGAAATCGTAGATTAGTATATATGGTGAGCAACTTGCGCCGTCAGCATAGCCCCACGCCGCCTTCGGTGATGAAGGTTATGCCGTGGTGTTCGTAGGTTTCGCGGAGCAGGTGCGGGGTGCCTTGTGGGGCGTGGTCTTGCCGGCCTCGAGATTGCGCACGGTGGCAAGCCCAACGTCCGCGCGGTGGGCAAGGTTGCCGGCAGGCACGAGCATGCATCGCTTCATGCCGGCGCATAAACAGTTGATGTTAAATGAACGTGCGGGCGCACGCGGCAGCCAGCCGACGCAGGATGGCGGAGAAGCGCGGGCGGCCGGCAATGCTGCTTTACTACGCCTTGGTTTCCTCCGGCTCGGGGAGCGGACTTGGCGCGTCGCCGAGTTGTTTGCCGCTGGGCGTCACCAGCTTCAGGCGGGGCGGTTGAGGCTTGGTCTTGGGCGGCTGCTCAGGCTTGGGCTGCGCGTGGCCGCTCGACGAGGCCTGCTGGGATGGAGCCGCTTGCTCGCTCGGCTTGCGGTTGTCCGTTTCGTTCGTTGCCATCGGGCACCTCCGTACGCTTCCCAACGGTAAGCGCAGTTGTGCTGGCGAACAAGCTGTCGCGCGGTATGCGTGGAACCCAAGTGGTCAGGGCTGGCTTGCGTGTGTGTCTGTCAGCATCACGCCCACACCGCCCTCGGTAATGAAGGTGATGCCGTGGCGTTCGAAGGTTTCGCGGAGCAGGCGCAAGGTGCCTTTGTGCGGGGTAGTCTTGCCGGCCTCGAAATTGCGCACGGTGATTAGGCCCAGGTCGGCTTGGTCGGCAAGCTCCTGCTGGGTCCATCCGAGAAGGGCACGGGCGGCGCGGCAGTGTTCCGAGCGGATCATGCGGGCCGTGTAGCCCTCGCGCGCGCGCCGGCCAAGACAATTGCATAAGCTATTGACTGTTGCTGTCCAATGCGTACAATAAAATCCGTAAAGGATGTGGCGGGTAAGCGGCTCATGTGGCACCCGGACACGCCGCGAATCACCGCTGCGAACGGCACGAACCACGGAGGCACGGCATGACGGGGCAGGTGGAGACGGACGGCCGGGCGGCGGATGCGGGTGCGCCCCCGGCTCGCGCGGGCGAGGACGCGGCGAGCGTGCTGGCGCGGCTGGAGGACGACGTGATCCAGCTTCAGGGCGCGGTCGAGGCGCTGGCCGTGCTCGCCCACGAGACGCGCGAGTCCGTCGCCTCCGCCCTGCACCGCGGCTCCACCCGCCCCGTCGAGACCGTGCCCGCCCAGGGCCTCCAGTGGGCCGTCGAAACCCTGCAAGCCCGCGTCAACGCCATGGACCGCCGCATCACCGGCCATCCAGCGGGCGAGGCCGGGCCAACGCGGTGATGGCGGTCACGCCCGCGCCGCCTACGCCGCTGTCTTCTCGGTGTTCCGCCGCAGCCAGGCGGCGAAGCCGCTTTCCGAAACATCCCCGGCGGCCAGCGCCCACATCATCCGTGTCGCCTCGGCCTCGGGCGCGGTCAGGCGCAGGCCGTTGCGGGCAAGAAACACGAACGCGGCCATGAAGGCCGTGCGCTTGTTGCCGTCCACGAAGGGATGATTCCCCGCGATCCCGGCCGCGTACGCGGCGGCCATGTCGCACAGGTCGGCCTCGCCATACGCCGCCATGTTGCGCGGCCGGGCGAGCGCCGCGTCCAGGCGCGCTTCGTCGCGAACGCCCGTCGAGCCGCCGTGCTCCGCGAGCAAACGGTCGTGAAGCGCGTCGATGAGCGCACGCTCAAGCCAGACCGGCATCGGCCGGTTTACGTCGCCAGCGCGCGCAGCGTGTTGCGGTAGGCGGCCATGCCCTCTTCGGCCAGCTCCATCTGGCGCTCGAACTCTGGATCGTAGGGCGTGACGCGGTAGCCGTCGGGCGTCTCGGTGAGGAAAACCCGGTCGCCCTCGCGCAGCTTCAGCCGGTCCAGCGCCTCGCGCGGAAACACCGTGCCGAGCGAATTGCCCACCTTGCGAACCTTCAATTCCACCATGCCGGCCTCCAGTGCGTTATAACAAAGAGTATAACGCCAGTGGCCTCGCTTCAATGCCCACGTGAGGGCAGACCGCCGCCCCGGCCCGTCTGGGCAACAGCCCGACCACCGGATCACGGTCTGGCGGCATCGGCTTGCCATCCAGCCGGGTCCTGAGGGGCTGAACCACCGGCGATTGTCACCGGCGCGACATGCGATGGCCGGGAGCCGGCGACGACGGCTCGGCGGATCGCCTGTCGGCTGATCGCCCTCCTCGCTGGGTCTGTTCCGGGCCCGCCACATAGCGGAGCGTGACCGTCACGATGCGGTGCCACGCCGGTCGCGGCGGCGGTCACGGCTGGGCGGCGACAGCCGTTATTTGTCCTGGCCGGGGCGTGCTTCCTCGCCCCAGAGCGCGTCCAGCCGCTCATAGCGCCCGCAGCCCTGGGTGTAGAATTTGTAGCGGAAGGGTTTTTCCTGGAAGTAATCCTGGTGGTACGCCTCGGCCGGATAGAACTGGTCGAGATCCGTGATCGGCGTGACGATCGGCTGGTCGAACCGGCCGGACTCCGCGAGGGCCCGCTTGCTGGCTTCGGCGGCGGCGCGCTGGTCCGGGCCGTCGACAAAGATCGCCGTTTCGTAGGAGGGGCCGCGGTCGCAGAACTGGCCGCCGTCGTCGAGCGGGTCGACGTTGCGCCAGAACACGTAGAGCAAGCGCTCGTAGGTGACCGTCTCGGGATCGTAGGTGACCCGGACGACCTCCTTGTGCCCCGTGCCGCCGCCCGTGACCTCGTCATAGCTCGGGTTTTCGACGTGCCCGCCGGCAAAGCCGGCCGTGTGATCGACCACGCCGTCGATCGGGTCGAAGGCCGCCTCGACGCACCAGAAGCACCCGCCCGCGAAGACGGCGGTTTCGGTTTCGGTGTCCTGCCCCGCCGCGCCGCCGGCGACGAGCGCCAGCGGCAGGGCCAGCAGCGCCATTCGGGCAGCGCGCGCGAGATGTGCGTGCATCATCTCAACCTCGCAGGGGTGGCAGGGATTGCTGGGCCGGCACGAACGCCAGCGCCAGCCCGTTGTTGCACCAGCGCTGGCCCGTCGGCTCGGGGCCGTCGCCGAAGACGTGCCCCTGATGCCCCTTGCATCGGATGCAGTGATACTCCGTGCGCGGAACCGCCAGCTTGAGATCCCGCTTGGTGTCGATGTGGTCGGCGTAGGGCGCCCAGAAACTGGGCCATCCGGTCCCGCTGTCGTATTTCGTCGCGGCGGAGAAGAGCGGCAGATGGCAGGCCGCGCAGATGAAGGTGCCGTCGCCGTCGACCCCGTTCAGCTCGCTCGACCAGCGCGGCTCGGTCTGCTCCCGGAAGAGAATGTCCCAGGCATCGTCGCCGACGAACTGGCGCCAGTACTCGGGCGAGCGCTCGGGCGGGCTCAGATCCCAACTGCGCTCGCGGACGGGGTGGTGCTCGGTGAAATCGGCGGCGGCGACGGCGTGCCGGCGCGGCCAGAGCGTGACGGCTCCGGCGGCCAGGGCCAGGCCCACGCCGGCGGTTGCGAGCATCATGTCGCGGCGCTTCATGGCGGCCTCCCTGCGAGCGGGATGGACATGAGCCGCGCCGCCCCGGTGCCGGGACCGTGGCGCCGGCCATGTCGATCAAGATGGTGTGCTTCTCGGTGCCGGCCAATGCTTGGACCGACGCCGGCGCCACCCCTCCCGATCCGGTGGTCAGCGCCCGATGATGACGATGGGGCGGGCGTGACTGGCGGGGCGCACGCCGCTACTGCCCCTGCACGCGCGTTTGCTGGGTCCGTGTCGTGCCGGCCACGTCGCGCAGCGTGATCGTGACCGTGCGCTTGGTCAGCTCGCCGCGCTGGTCCTCGGGCACGGGGATGCGGGCGAGGACGGTGCGGCCCTCGGTGCGTTCCAGCTTGCCGTTGGCCTCCGCGTCGCCGCCCCAGAACCAGTCGAACAGCGAGAAGGACAGCGTGAGGTGCGGCTCCACGCCCGTCGCGGAGCCGCCCCGGGCGCCGATGCCGATCTCGGGCGCCAGGCTCTCGCCCGCGGAAACGGTCTCGCTGCTCTCGCGCTTCGACGGCGTGAGCACGCCGTCCGGCGTGCGCAGCTCGATCGCCGTGACCTCGCTGCCCTTGGGGAGGTTGACCACCTGCACCACCACGGCCTCGCGCTCGGGCGTGGGGTAGGCGCGCGCCCGCACCGGCGGCGGGCCGTCGCCGTCGTCGGTGCCGGCACAGGCGGCCACCGTCAGCAGCATCAGCGCGGCCGCGAGGGGGCGCAGCACGGCAGCCGTCACCGCGCCAGCGCCTTCTCGTAGGCCGCCGTGGTCATGGCGTCGAAGGCGCAGAACACCACGCGCTGCGGCGTGTCGTGCTCGCGCAGCCAGGCGCGCGCTTCCTGCACCGCGATCTCGGCCGCGCGCTCCTGGGGGAAGTTGTAGACGCCCGTGGAGATCGCCGGGAAGGCGACGCGCGCGGCGCCCACCTCTTCCGCTTTAGCGAGCGAAGTGCGGTAGGCGCTCGCGAGCGTCTCGTCCTCGCCCTCGTCGCCGCCGTGCCAGACCGGCCCGACGGTGTGGATGATGTGGCCGGCCGGAAGGTTGAAACCGTCCGTCACGACGGCCTCGCCCGCCGGGCAGCCGCCGATGCCGTCCAGCGCCTTCTGCAGCTCCGGCCCCGCGGCCTTGTGGATCGCGCCGTCCACGCCGCCGCCGCGCTTGAGCTGCTTGTTGGCGGCGTTCACCACCGCGTCGACGTCCAGCCGCGTGATGTCGCCCTGAACCACGTCGATGCGGTCGTCCACCGTGTCGTCCGCCATCGTCCCGCTCCGTGTCCGCGTGTCCTACCGGGTCAGGTGGGCATCGCCCGCCCGGCGGCCAAGCCGGACGCTCAGCCGATCTCGGTGAGGAGTTCCTTCAGGTCGCGCTGCGGGCGCGCGCCCACGTGGCTGATCACCTCCGCCGCGCAGGCGCCGCCCAGGTGCGCGCACCGGCCCAGGTCGTGCCCGCGCGTGTAGGCGTGCAGGAAACCGGCGGCGTAGAGGTCGCCCGCGCCCGTGGTGTCCTCGATGCGGCCGGGGGTCACGGCCGGCACCTCGACGGTTTCGTCCGGCGTCACCACGACCGAGCCGTTCTCCCCGCGCGTCAGCGCGGCAATGCGCACCTTGCCGCGCACGATGTCCACGGCTTCCTCGAAGGTCTCGGTTTCGTAGAGCGAGGTGATCTCGTCGCCGTTGGCGAAGAGGATGTCGACGTGCCCGTCCACAAGCTCGCGGAAGGACTCGCGGTGGCGCTCCACGCAGAAGGGGTCGGAGAGCGAGAGCGCGACCTCGCCGCCGTTCCCGCGCGCCGTGCCGGCCGCGTCGATGAAGGCCTGCTTGGCCTCCGGCGCGTCCCACAGGAAGCCTTCCAGGTAGGTCACCCGCGCGCGGCGGATGCGCTCGTGATCCACGTCCCCGGGGCCGAGCTGCGTGGACGCGCCCAGGAAGGTCGCCATCGTGCGCTGCGCGTCCGGCGTGACGAAGACCAGACAGCGCGCGGTGGGCAGGGTGTCGGTGGCGGCGCTCGTCTCGAAGGTGCAGCCGGCCGCGCGGATGTCGTGGCGGAAGATGCGGCCGAGCTGGTCGTCGCGCACCTTGCCCAGGAAGGCCGTCGTCCCGCCCAGCGAGGCGATGCCGGCGAGCGTGTTCGCCGCCGAGCCGCCGGACATCTCCGTGCCCGGGCCCATGCTCTCGTACAGCGCCTCGGCCCACTCGCTGCCGATCAGCGTCATGCCGCCCTTGGGCAGGCCGTGCTTGGTGAGAAAGGCGTCGTCGGTGCGCGCGATCACGTCCACGATCGCGTTGCCGACGCCGAGCACGTCGATTCGCTCCTGGTCCGCTGGCTGACCGGCCATGGTCGGGCGTTCCTCCGCGTTGTCCTTGACCGGCGCGAGTATATGGGCGGCACTGAACCCTTCAAGCGCGCAGGCTTGCGCGCCCGCGCCGGATGGGCCTACACCCCGCGCCATGCTCGTCGGACTCCTCAAGGCCATCGGCCAGCTCTCCGACCCGCGCTTTCGCGGGCTGGTCTGGCGCGCGCTCGCCATCTCCGTCGTCACCTTCGCGGGGCTGTGGGCGCTCGCGTGGTGGGGGATCGATGCCGGCGGCGACTCCCTGGCCGCGTGGCTGGGCGCGGAGTCCTGGTGGGGCTGGGCGGTCGAGATCCTGGTAGCGCTCGGCGGGCTCGCGGGCGTGCTGGTGGCCAGCTTCCTGATCTTCCCCGCGGTGATGGGGCTGACCCAGCAATTCTACCTGGAGGACGCCGCCGCGCGCGTGGAGGCGCGCCACTACCCCGATCTGCCGCCCGCCGAGGGGCAGCCCATCCTGGAGGGCGTCAAGGACGGCGTGGATCTGGCGCTCGCCACCATCGTGGTGAATGTGATCGCGCTGCCGATTTATCTGCTCCTGTTTCCGCCGCTGAATGTGTTTGTGTTCTACGGTGTGAACGGCTACCTCTTGGGCCGGGAATACTTCGAGGTGGTGGCCGTGCGGCGGCTGCACCGGTCGCGCGTGCGGGCGCTTCGCCGGGCCTACCAGGGCCGGGTGGTCGCCGCCGGGGTGGTGATCGCGGTGTTGATGACCCTGCCGGTGGTGAACCTGCTGGCGCCCGTGATCGCGGCGGCCTTCATGGTGCACGTCGTCGAGCGCATCCGTCGGCGGGCGGGGGCGCCGGCCGTGCGCGCCGCCTGATCAGCGGTCCTCACGAGCCCAGCGGTCCTCACGAGCGAGGCACGGATGTTCGGCAAACGCACCAAGCAACAGCCCAAACAGGACACCCGGCGCGAGCCCTCGGCCGCGCCCGCCAGCCCCGCCGGTGAGGGGGACGGCGACGCTCCCGGCGAGAGCAAGCCCGGCGGGTCGGCCCAGGCGTCGGCGCCCGTCCAGCCGGAACGCCCGACGCGGCCGGACCCCTCCGCGGTGCTGAACCGCCAGCCCACGCCGCCGGTGAACCCGGAACCCTCGCGCCAGGCGTCGAACAACCGCCAGCGCGGCAAGACCGCGCCGGCGCAGGACGAGGACGCGGGCAACAAGCTGATCGTCGGGCAGAACATCCGCATGTCCGGCGAGATCGCGGCCTGCGACAAGCTGCTGGTCGAGGGCATGGTCGAGGCGGACCTGACCGAGACGCGCGAGCTTGAAGTCGCGCCCACCGGCTCCTTCAAGGGCTCGGCCGTCATCGACGTGGCGGAAATCGCCGGCCGGTTCGAAGGCGATCTGGTCGTTCGCGAGCGCCTGAACCTCCGCGCCAACGGGCAGGTCCACGGCACCATCCGCTACCGCGCGCTTGAGATCGAGAGCGGCGGCCGCATCGGCGGCACGCTGGTGGAGCTGAGCGCCGAGGAAGCCGAGCGCTACCGCACCGACGACACGGCCGCCCAGCCCGCCAACGGCGCCGCCGACCCGGCGGCCGAGCCCGCCCGCGACGCCGCGGGCGATGCCCTCGACACGCCCGACGACCCGCTCGCCGCCGCGGGCGTGGGCGACGAGGCGGTGCGCCAGCAGGACGGGTAGGCTCCCCGGTGTCGCGTCTGGTGCGCGCCGCGGGATGCGGTCTGGCCGTCCTTGCCGCCGCCTGCGTCCGGCCGCCGGGCGAACCCGGATCGGCGCCCGAGGGGCCGGATGGCGGCACGCGCATGGTGCCGCGCGACCTGTCCGGGCCGCCCGTCGAAGGGTCGGCCGTGGATCCGCCCGCGGTGCCCTGGCCGGACGAAGTGCCGCAGCGCCCGGCCATCCGCGTCGAGCCGGTCGACCCCGATCCCGAGCGCATCCTCGACCAGGGACCGCAGACCGTGCGCAGCGTCCTGGGCCCGCCCACGCGCGTGCGCAGCGAGCCGCCCGCCCGCATCTGGCAGTACGTCAGCCGGCGCTGTGTTCTCGACGTCTTTCTGTACAAAGCCGACGGCGGCGACGGCGAGCGCCGCGCGGTCTACCTCGATGCCCGCGACCGCCAGGCCAAGCCGCTCGAAACCCGCACCTGCCTGCGCTCCCTCCTAAGCCAACAAGCCGCCCCGGGCACCTAAACACTGGGTGTTTAAGCCGATCCGTACGAGGTTTTGAGCGGCTATCGTCACCGGGGTGCCATCACGACCGGAACACCGGCTCGAAAAGCGGGGTGTTTGATCGCATCCGTACGAGGTTTTGAGCGGCTGTTGTCGCCGGCACCAGCGTGACGATCGCGGAGCACAGTGAGGGTCCGGCTGGCACCTTCCCCAAGACAGCCCCATTCATCTCGTTTGGCGGGCGTCCGCTCGCCTGACGGAAGCCATGCAATGAGCCTTCATTGCCGGCCGACGCAGGTGTAGTGGAATCCGGCCTCGGTCATGGCGGCGGGGTCGTAGATGTTGCGCAGATCGATAACGACGGGCCGGCGCAGCGCTTGGTGCATGCGCTGGGTGTCGAGGTTCCGGAACTGGTTCCATTCGGTGAGGATGGCGACGCCGTCGGCGCCGGTCATGGCGTCGTAGCAGTCGCGGCACCAGACGACATCGGCCAGGTGCTTGGCGGCTTCCGGCATGCCGTGCGGATCGAAGGCGCGGATGGTGACACCGGCGCTTTGCAGGGCAGGGATGATCTTCAGGCTCGGGGCCTCGCGCATGTCGTCGGTGTTCGGCTTGAACGTGAGCCCGAGCACGGCGAGCGTCTGCCCGCTCACGTCGCCGCCCAGCGCGTTGGCGATCTTGGCGGCCATGGTGTCCGGGCGGCGGTCGTTGCCCGCGATGACGGCGTTGACGATGCCCAGCGGCGTGCCGACCGTGTCCGCCGTGTGGGCGAGGCAGCGCGTGTCCTTGGGGAAACAGGAGCCGCCGAAGCCGGGGCCGGGGTGCAGGAACTTGGGCCCGATGCGCCCGTCCAGGCCCATGCAGCACGCAACGCCGTGCACGTCGGCGCCCACGGCCTCGCACAGGTCGGCCATTTCGTTGATGAAGCCGATCTTGGTGGCGAGGAAGGCGTTGGCCGCGTACTTGGCCAGTTCGGCGGTTTCCAGATCCGTGATCACCAGCGGCGTCTGGTTCAGGTAGAGCGGGCGGTAGAGCGCCTCCAGGACCGTGCGCGCGCGCTCGCTCTCCGCGCCCACGACCACGCGGTCCGGGCGCATGAAGTCGGCGATGGCGGCGCCCTCGCGCAGGAACTCGGGGTTGGCGGCGACGTGCAGGCGCTTGTTCGGCACCGCCTCGGCCAGCCTGCGCGCCAGCTCGCGCCCCGTGCCGACGGGAACGGTCGACTTGGTGACGATCACGCTGTCGGGCTCGGCGGCGCGTGCGGCGGTCACGGCGGCGCTGTGCACGAACCGCAGGTCGGCCTCGCCGTTGCCGCGCCGGCTGGGCGTGCCGACGGCGATGAAGATCGCGTCCGCCCCGGTGGTGGCCTCGGCCATCTCGGTGGTGAAGCGCAGGCGCCCGGCGGCGATGTTGCGGGCCAGCAGCTCGTCGAGCCCCGGTTCGTGGATGGGGAGCTCCCCGCGGTTCAGGCGGGCGATCTTGTCCGCGTCGCGGTCCATGCAGTGGACGGTCGTGCCGAACTCGGCAAAGCAGGCCCCGGAGACGAGGCCGACATAGCCGGTTCCGATCATGGCGATCCGCATTGTGCGCCTTTCGGGTTGTCCGATGCGCCGGAGTCAGCGGGCGATCTCACGATGACCATCCGGCTGTTTCGCCGGTTTTGCGACCGTGCAGGCGGACGAGGTCGCGGTCCCTTCGGACGTACGGCGCGCGGGCGGCGCCTCGCCCCTCTGGACAGGCGGCGCTTGCGCCGCGAGCATCGCGCCCGCCGCCGTTCGCCACCGCGATAGCCGGGGAGCCGCATGAGTCAGCCCACCACGCCGCGCGTTCGGCCCGTGATCCTGGCGGGCGGTTCGGGCACGCGGCTCTGGCCGGTGTCGCGCGCCCGGCACCCCAAGCAGTTCCAGCCGCTGGCGGGCGCGGATGGCCTGTTCGCGCAGACCCTGGCGCGGGCGCGCGCGCTGGGCGGGGCCGACCCGATCGTGGTGTGCAACGAGGAGCACCGCTTTCTCGCGGCCGAAGCGCTGCGCGACGCCGGCATGGACGGCGCCCGCATCCTGCTGGAACCGGCGGGCCGCGACACGGCGCCCGCCATCGCGCTGGCGGCGTGCGAGGCCCGGGCGCTGGACGGCGACCCCGTGCTCGCGGTGCTGCCGGCCGATCACGCGATCACGGATCACGGCGCGTTCGCGCGGGCCGTGGCGCGTGCCGTGCCGCACGCCGATGCGGGCTGGCTGGTGACCTTCGGCGTCACGCCCACAGGGCCCGAAACCGGCTACGGCTACATCCGCGTGGCCCCGGGCGAGGGGCCGCGCCGGGTCGAGGCGTTCACGGAAAAGCCCGATCGGGCGACGGCCGAACGCTACCTGGCCGACGGCGGCCACTACTGGAACAGCGGGATGTTCGTCTTCCGCGCCTCGGCCGGGTTGGACGCGCTCGGCGCCCATGCGCCCGCCGTGCTTTCGGCGGTCGAAGCCGCGCACGCGGAGCGCGCGCCCGACCGGGATTTCGTGCGCGTGGGCGAGGCGGCGTTCGGCGAGGCGCCGGCGGTGTCGTTCGACCGCGCGGTGATGGAGCGCACCGACACCGCCGTGATGGTCCCTTTCGACGCGGGCTGGCGCGACGTCGGCTCCTGGCGCGCGGTGTGGGAGCACGCGCGCGAAACGGGTGCGGCGGACGCGGACGGCAACGTCGTCTCGGGCGAGGTGGCCGCCCACGACGTGCACAATTCCCTGATCCACGCGGAAAGCCGGGTGGTGGGCGCCGTGGGCCTGGACGGGCACCTCATCGCGGAAACCCCCGACGCCGTCCTTGTTGCGCCGCTGGACCGGGCCCAGGACGTTCGCCCGGTGGTGGACGCGCTGCGCCGCGCGGGGCGGCCGGAAGCCGAGGTC
The DNA here is from genome assembly GCF_900100655.1 of Limimonas halophila. Lineage (NCBI taxonomy): Bacteria > Pseudomonadati > Pseudomonadota > Alphaproteobacteria > Rhodospirillales > Rhodovibrionaceae > Limimonas > Limimonas halophila. The sequence goes on along the minus strand of NZ_FNCE01000006.1, from coordinate 105,445 downwards.
CACCGCCGCGTCTCCCGGCCCTGGGGCGCCTACGAGGAGGTGGACGCGGGTGAGCACTTCCGCGTCAAGCGGCTGGTTGTGCGCCCGGGCGAGGGGCTCTCGCGCCAGCTCCACCGCCACCGCGCGGAGCACTGGGTGGTGGTGCGCGGCACCGCCACGGTGGAGCTGGACGGCGAGCGCTTCGAGCTGGGCGAGAACCAGTCCACCTACATCCCCATCGGGGCGACGCACCGCCTTGAGAATGCTGGGCCGGCGGAGCTGGAGATCGTCGAGGTGCAGACCGGCGCCTACCTGGGCGAGGACGACATCGTCCGCTTCGACGACCGCTACGGGCGCTGACCGGTCACGAGGGCGAAGCGGCGCGTGGCGACCGCGGCGCCGAGGAGGTCTGCTCCGCCGCGTCGCCCTTCACGGTCTTCGCCGGCTCGCGTTCGGTGATTTCGCGGTAGGTGTCGATCACCTTCTGCCCGGCCTGGCTGTCCGCGAAGGCCCACAACGCGTCCTGCGCGCCCTCCACGATCAGGGCGTACATCGCGGACTCGATGGCCTGGCGCACGGCGACCTGCGTGGGTTCGTTGGAGGTGACGCCGGCGTCCATCTCCAGGATTTCCTCGACACCGACGAACTTGAAGACGTTGGCCTGGAGCTGGAGGGAGTAGAGCGTCTTGCTCACCTTGACGGATTGCACGATCTCGCCGGTCTTCACGCTCACCGCACGCAGGTAGACCGAGACGACGTCGGCGCGGTATTCGGTGTTGCCGCCGATGCCGAGCAGCCGCGCGCCCAGCCCGCCGGTGAGGCGGTTGGTGTCGTAGGAGATGATTCCGCCTTCCAGCAGGATGCCGCCGAAGGTCAGCGGGTTGAGCGGCTGGCCGTTGCCGAACTGCTGGCGCGTGGAGCGGATGATCTTGCGCTCCTGCAGCAGGTCCTGAAGGCCCTTGCGCTCCAGCACCTTGAACCAGTCGCCGCGGCCGGCCTGGAAGGCCGCGTCCACCAGAATGGCGGCGCCGCCCTGCGTGACCGCGGTGGACAGCGCGGCGACGTTCTCGTCGGGCTTGCGCTGGCCGGTCTGGTCGCTGAAGTCGTAAACGGCGACCGTCATCTTCTGGTTGGGCGGCGGCAGCTGCTTGAGCCGCTTGGTGGTCGCCAACTCGGGCATGATTTCCGGTTTCTGCCCGATGCTTTCCACGTTGCCGGTCGTGCAGGAGACGAGCGCTCCCGCCACGGCCAGCAGGCCGGCCGTGCGTGCCAGTCGCCACATGGCTGTGTCCTTACCTGGGCTGGGATCAGAACTGCGGCGTCGGGATCGTCAAGTTGGTTTCCGCGCCCGTTTGCAGGTCGAGCAGCGTGATATCGATCTGACCGTCACCCGTCTGGTCGAAGGTGATGCGCTGCTGCCCCACGGTGAACTCGCCGCTTTCCTGCGGGTTCTCGCCGAAGATGCGGTCGGTGATCTCCTGCGAGGTGCGGGAGAGGATGCGGCGCTCCAGGGAATCCGCGAACTGCTCCTGCGCGCTCGGCGGATCGAAGGAGGAGTCGTCGAAGTCGTTCTGCTGCTGAGCCAGGTTGATCAAGTGGCTGCTGTTGAAGGGGTCGCCGCCGAAGGAGGGGTTGACCGGCTGATAGACCAGGTCCTGGGCGGCGGCCGGGCCGGCGGCGGCCGCCATGAGGCCGGCACAGACCGCGAGAATGCGTGTCGTCCGGGTGCGCATCGTCATCGTCTCCCCGCCGCGTTGTTAACTGTTCGTGAACCCTAAGCGGGTGCTGCGCCCGACGCCAAGACGGCAGGCTTTCCGCAACCGAAAAACAGCAAGAAAAACAACGGTCGACGATCCCTCTTTGTGTGTACGACGGGATGTCGATTTTCCGAGCGCCGTGTACGGGCACAATGGTGATACCGTCATACGCGCGATCATTCGGGGTAATCGTGACCGATCGTGTTATTTCGCTCTCGCCGGAATTGGGAGCGGTTCCGGACATGCTGACGGAGGTGCACCGGGTCGACCTGGACTTTTGGGGAAACCTGCGCACGGCGGCGATCCTGCGCTGCGTCGCGGCGGCGCAGTGGCGGGAGGGCCGCCCCGCGAAGCTCAGCGGGATCGCGCAGTCGCTGGGGTTTGGGCTGGCGACGGTGCACAGCCATCTCGCCCACCTCGCCAGCGATGACGGAGGCGGGCCGCTGGTGGCGCGCGTGCCCGGCGGCTACCGCCTGACCCCGCACGGGGAGGCGGTGATGCGCCGCTGGGCGAAGGAGGTCGCCCGCCGCATGGCCCATTTCAACGCGGGCGAACACCCCGATTCCGGCGCGGCGGCCGGGTGAACGGCCCCAATACACCGGATTCGCGTCAAATCCGCTCCGCTTTCGCGTGCCGAAGCGCCCGAGGTTGTCTTAACGATACGTTAACTGTTCGGCTTGGGATGTCCGGTTCGGACCGGGCGGTCCGAAATTGCTCATCCAAACAACGGGAGGCGAACCATGCGGGTCCGCACCTTTCTCACCACGGTCAGCGCGGCGGCGCTGAGCTTGGGGCTCATGGCGACCGGCGCCGCGGCCGGGAAGAACAACACCGTCGACGTCGAGCAGGCGGGCAACCTGAATTTTGCCCGCGGTGATCAGGACGGCAACAACAACGAGACCTTCATCAATCAGGCAGGTAATCGCAGCACGGCGTCGGTGCCGGTTACGGGCAATCAGAACAACGTGGCCGTCGATCAGCAGACCAATCGGAACTTCGTGCGCCTGAACGATCACTCGGGCAACAACACCACGGCGGGCTTCCGCCAGCGTGGCGGCAACGAGAACGTCGCCGCCTTCGGCGCCAACAACGTGATCGGCAACCTGGGCGGCAACACCGTCGGTGCCCACCAGAACGGCCGCAAGAACGTCGTGCACGGTGGCGCCGGTGGCAGCGTGGATGTCGGCACGGGCGGCAACAGCGTGAGTTTTGGCGCCTATCACCGTCCGGGCGACATCCTGTCGGGCGTGTCCGCCGTCAACGCCGCCGGCGGGCCCACACGTATCGCCCAGGTCGGCGGCAACAACAACGCCGCCGCGGTCCAGCAGATCGGCAACGTCAACCGCATGGGCATCCGCGTGCAGGGCGATAACAACCGGATCGTCGGCCGTGGCAACAACCGGGACAACTTCAGCGTTGCCGGCAAGTTCGAGACGGACAACGGCTCGCCCAACGCCACCGTGCTCGGCAACGGCAATCTGCGCATCCTGAATGCCGCCGAGCAGCGCGGCAACCGCAACGACGGGCTGACCGTGCAGGCCGGCAACAGGAACCATATCACTTTCGCCCAGGTGGGCAGCCGCAACGCCAGCACGGTGGCCCAGGAGGGCAACCGCAACACCGCGAGTTCCATCCAGCTCGGCAACGACAACACGGCGAAGCTGGCACAGATCGGCGACGACAACACGAACTGGGTCACGCAGAACGGTAGCGGCAACTACGCCAGTACCGTGCAGCAATAAGCCATCGCGATGGGGCAGCGGTCCCGCGGGGCGGCTGCTCCATCGTTTGGTTTGCCCGTGAGGGAGATCGCCAATGCTTCGCCGAATCCTCGTGACGACGGCTGTGACCGTGACGGCCGGGAGCCTCGCGTTCGGCCTTGGTGCGGCGCCGGCAGCCGCCGACGGCAACGATTTGTCGGTGCGCCAGATCGGCGAAGACAACACGGCAAGGGTCCACCAGGGGGCGCTGAGCGAGGCAAAAACGTTTGTTGGCGATTTTTTCGATGGCACCTTCTTGCAACCCGTCCTTCAAGTCGAAACGCCGGCCGGCGAGGTCGTCGAGCAACCGATCCCGGCCAATCCGCGCGCCTGCGAGGTGTCCCCGGTGATCTTTTGCGAAGAGGTGGACCTTCCCGGTGGTTCCATCGAAATTCCGCCGGGGGATGCCGACACCAGCCGGGCCAGAGTTATTCAACGCGGCAAGGGGAACACGGCCGTCGCCAGGCAGTACGGCGACGGCAGCCGGTCGGTGCTCGTGCAGGGGTCCGTGTCCGCCTTGGAGGCCACGAACCTAGCCGGAATCCCGCGCGACTTCAGCTTCGCCTTCGCCGACGCGCCGGCGCAAACCCCGCCGAACGGCCAGGATAACACCGGCAACCAGGGGCAGGGGCAAGGCCGAGGTCAGGGCAACGGCGGCGATCCGACGGCGCTCGGGCCCGCCGGCTTCGAGCCGTTGCGCGGTGAACAGACGCTCGACGACATCCTCAACAGTCTGAACGGGCAGGGCGCGGGCCGAAACAACACCGCGCACCTCCTTCAGGGCGGCGGGGGCAACCGCTCCGTGGCGTTGCAGGCCGGCCGCAACAACCGGCTGCTGACGGTGCAGAACGGCAACGACGTCGGCGTTCATCTCCAGACCGACGACAACAACAACACGCGCCTTCTGCAGGGCGACGGCGCCAACGAAAACGCCCTGATCGCGCGCGGCGACGTCCGTGTGGCCGGCCAGCCGAACACGCCCTTCACCCTGGCGGCCCAGGGCGGGGTCAACTTCGCCGTCGACGTGAAGGGGCCGCAGAGCTTTTCCGGCTTCTCGGCGCGCCCCAACGGCACCGGCGGGCTCGACATCACGGCGCGGCGATGATGGGCGCGGTGCGCGCGTGCGCGGCCGTCGCGGCGCTGGCCGGCCTCGCGCCCGGCCCCGTCGCGGCCGGCGGTGACTACACGCTGCGGCTGGCCGGCAACGAGCCGGCCGCCTTCGACGTCCGCTGCACGCTGGAAACCGGCGCGACGGCGCACGACATCGCCTTCACCGGGCGGCCGCCGCTGACCCGGCACTTTCATGCGCGCGGGCTGTTTTGCGAGATCCGCCAGACCGCGGCCGGCGGGCGCCTGGACATCGAGCTGCGTGGGCGCGACGGCAACGTGAGCCGCCTGTCCACCGGCGGCAAGGACAGCGTCATCACGGTCTCCGTGCGGTGACGACAGTGGATGGGGCATGCCGCGCCGCCCGACGCGAGCAGCCGCCGCCCGTCATTGCCCGGCTAGCTGGCTTCCAGCCGGCGACTGCGTGTCGACCGGGCAATCCCGCTCATCGCGGATTGCCCCGGCGATCAGGGAGGGTGTCGGCACCGGGCGGTCGTGAAGATTGCGGCGCGCGGGACTGATTACCCCACCGCGAAGCCGTCCGCGTCAGCGCGACGGCGTGCGGGACTGATTGCCCCACCGCGAAGCCGTCCGCGTCAGCGTGACGGCGTGCGGGATTGGTTACCCCACCGCGAAGCCGTCCGCGTCAGCGCGACGGCGTGCGACTCTGATTAATCGTCACACCGGGGATGAGGTCGGAGTTGTCCGTGCCGGGGTCCTCGATCACCGGGATGCCGTAGCTTTCCGAAACGCTCTTCTTGCGTTCCGGCACGCAGGCGGGATCGCTGGCGGCGACGTCGGGGTCCTCGCAGCGCTCCGGGATGCGGCCGGCTTCGATGTGCTCTTCCAGCAGCCCTTCGTCCAGCGCGTCCTGGTCCAGTTGCCGTTCCTTCGGCACCTGCTCGATGCGCACGGGGCTGTCCTGCGCCGCGGCCCCCAGGGGGGCCACGAAACCGAGCGATGCTGCCACGATCGCGCCCACGGCGATCCGAACACTGCGCCGCATGGTCCGACGCCCTCGCGGTTGCTTGAACATGCAAACATTGTAGCACGGCACGGTTTGAACGCGGCAATAGACATGGCCGGAGGACGGGGTGCCGATGAAGTCGCGTGATTTCGGCGTTCTCGGGCATCTCCGCCATCAAGCGGAAAACTTGTCGGTTCTGCGTGGTGATAACAATATTTCGGTTGCCGAAATCCGCAAACGGGATTTGCAGTTGTGAGCGTGGTAGCCAGAGGCAGCTGCGGCTTCGTTTATCCGATATGTGTACGCCAAGTGCTCAGTTTTCAGGCACCCGTCGACCCGCACAATGGTAATGCAATTCGGTTCGCGTTGATGACGGGGGCGTGGTGGCGTACCGGGGTCTTGGGTTCTCATCCGATTTGGCGAATGTCCCGGCGGTGCTGGCCGAGGTGCATCGGGCGGCGACGGCGCTGTGGGAGGGCGCGCGGCGGGTGCCGGTGGTCCACTACGCCGGATTGGCGGCCGTCGGCATGTCGCCGGCCGCCGCGGCGGACTCGGGGTTCGTCCTGCAGCTCGACGGCAACGCGGCCGCGGCGTTCACGGTGCGCTGCACGCTCGAAGGGCCGGCGCACACGGAAACGGTCGAGATCGCCGGCCGGCCGCCGCTGACCCGGCATTTCCAAGCGGAGCGCATGTCCTGCGAAATCCGCCAGACCGCGGAAGGCGGGCGGCTGGACATCGCGGTTCGCGGCAAGTCGGGCAACCTGAGCCGGTTTTCCACCGGCGGCGCGGGGAGCGCGATCACGGTGACCACGCGCTGAACCGGCCCGGAGGCGGTCCCTCCCCCGGGCCGCGAGGCAGCCGCGTCAGCCGTGCTCGCGCAGGTAGGCGGCGATCTCGTCCTTCAGCGCGAGGCGCTTCTTGCGCGCCTCTTCCAGCACCTCGTCGGAGACGGGTTCCATGTCGGTTTCCATGCGATGCACCTGGCGGTTCACCTCGTGGTAGTCGTCCGCCAGCTTGGCGAAGTGGTCGTCCGACACCTTCAGGTCGTGGATGCGCTGCGTGTGCTCCGGAAATTCGTCCGCCAGTTCGTGCGGCGTATGCGTCATGGTCGCTCGCTCCTTCGTCCAGGTGCGTTGGTGAAGGCCGCCACGGCGGAGCGGGGCCGGCCGCTCCCGCCGTGCATTGCGGCAGTCAAGGGCGCCCGGCTTCCGTCGTCCGGCGGCCGGGCGTGTGTCGCTGCCCGCCCAGCAGACACACGTTGCATCGCCCGGCGCAATGAGCTAGATCACGCGGAACGAGAGCACGGCGCGGCGTGCGCCGGTTCGGACCCGTAGCTCAGTCGGATAGAGCGTCGGCCTCCGGAGCCGAAGGTCGCAGGTTCGAGTCCTGCCGGGTCCACCAGCTTTTTCCCGGTCGCGGCCAAGTTGGACGGTTAACGGTCGCACACGTGTGCGGACCTTAACGTGTGCGCACTTCCTCTGGTGTGACCCGAAAAAACGGGCCCGCGAAGACCGCCCGCGAGCCCGGATCATCGGCAATACCGCTGAACGCGGCAGCTCGCCCAGACTACGCCAACACCTCCGCACCGTCGGCGGCCGTGTGTGCCCCGCCGCCGTCGCCGAGGATTTTCAGATCGGTGTAGGTGAACTGCTGGCCGTCGTCGCCGAACTGATTTTGAAAGCTGGCATCGTCCTGAAACGTCTCAACCTGCAGCAGCAGTTGCTCCAGCTCGAAGTCGTCGATTTCGTCCGCCGGATCGAGATCCCGGTTCTCGGTGGCCGCGCCCGAGCCCGGCACCGTGACGCCGGTGTTCACGCGCCCGTCTTCCTGCGTGACGAGATTGAAACGGCCGCTGGTGGGAAAGTCCGCATTGTCCACGAAGTCACCCGTCTCCTGACCGTTCCGGTCGCGCAGCAGCGACCCGGCGAACGGGGAATTCGGGTTTCCTGCATCCGAGCCCACCAAGAGCTGCGCCTTCACGGCCTCTTCCGGGGAATCCGCGTCGCGCGTGGCCGGGTCGCGGCGGAAGAAGCCCTGCATGTTGGAAAAGGTGGGGGTCGACTCCGCCAGATCCCCGCCGTACTCGAACCCCAGCGAGGCGCGTGTGAAATCGGGTAGGTCGGTGCGGTAACTTGCTTTGGCGCTGGCACCGACATCCGTGCTCGCGCCTTCCTCCAGGTGAATCTCGATCTCGCCGTTGGGCGTGCGCTCGACACGGTGCGCCGCCGTCACGCGTTCGCTTGGTTGGGAATCCAGCGTGAAGGTCTGGCCTTCCCATTCGAACGAGGGCGCGTTCTGGCCGACTTCGCCGCCGTCGTAGTCGATCAGCACCTCATTCTCCTCCTCGGGCTCGGTCGGGTTGGGACGCCCGCCCGGACCCGGCGGCTGCGATGGTGGGCCCAGGGGCGGTGTGCCGAATGGATTGTGGTTAAGGGCGGGCGAACCGAGCGCCGTCGTGCCGAAGGCGGCGTCGTCGTCGAAGCGGTCGTCGAAGGGTGTGGTGCCGCGCATTGGAGGGCTCCATTGACGCGTTTTGAGTTTCGCCAAGCAACTACTGGCGCACGAGGCACCCCATCGCGGGGGTGCGTCAATGGGATCGGTCGGCGTCCTCCATGTGGGGTGTGACCCGACGCCACGACCGGCTGTACGCGACCGGGATGCGTGTTGACACGCGCCGGGACGAGCGCCTATATGCCCGTCCGCCGGGCGGAGCCGCCCGCTCGCGACGGGTGGCGGGGTAGCTCAGTTGGTCAGAGCGAAGGAATCATAATCCTTGAGTCGAGGGTTCGAGTCCCTCCCCCGCTACCATTCCCTTTTCCCGCATCGTCACAGCTTAAACCACCGTTCCTTGCCGGGTCGTCGCCGGTAAGCACGTTGACGCACCGGCGCCGTTCCGCGGCGGACGTGCGCACGTCGCTCGGGGGCGCGCACGTCCGGGCCGTCCGGGGCTGGGCTCAGGCCGCGTCCTCGCCCTCGCTGTCGTCGCGGCGATCGCGCACCAGGTCGGCGGTGGCCACCATGTCGTTCACGGCGTCGTCGAAGAAGGCGTCCAGCCGCTGTTTCAGCCAGGGCGACAGCTGCACCAGCTTGGAGCGCGCGTCGGCCGGGTTGCCGGTTTCCTGCACGTAGCCGCGGGCCACGGCGCAGTCCAGGTACTTGCCGGCCGTGTGCGGGCTCTTCACCGCCGACATCGCGGCCAGCGCCTCGGTCTTGCGCATGGGGCCGCCGGCCGCCCAGAGCGTCGTCAGCAAATCCCAGTAAGCCGTCGAGTAGAGATCCGGGTCGTTTTCGAACAGCCGCAGCCAGCGCGCACTGATGCGCGCCATCATGTCCAGGTAGGTCCGTCGCGTGGCGTGATCGAAACCCATGCCCGCCCGTGTCGTTGTCCAATGAAACCGGCCGTGTACGGCGCCCGCAGCGCAGCGGTCAAGTGCCCGGACCGGTTCCCCGTTGATGCGCCCGGACCCGCATCCTACGTTGAAACGTGCGAGAATGCAGCCGTGCTTGGCAGCCGGTCCGTCCGTGGCATGGCGAGCCTCCTTCCCCTGAAGCTGCGGGGCCGCTCGCCGGCCCCGCTTTTTTGATGCCGTGCACGGGGTTTTGACCTCCGGCAGCTGGACCGGCATACCCACGGTCCGACACGCTTCGCACACTGCAAACGCGTGGCGGTTATCGCGCCCGAGGCGGGTGTGCGGGCGCGCCGCCTGCCGACGCCGATCACGACACGCTCCGGCCGGAGGGCTGGCCACGATGCCCCGGGCGAAACTCGACCGAACGGACCTTCGCATCCTCGAGGTGCTGCAAGCCGAAGGGCGCATCACCAACGTCGAGCTCGCCCGCCGGGTCGGCATCTCGGCGCCGCCGTGCCTGCGCCGCGTGCGCGCCCTTGAGGAAGCCGGCTACATCCGCGGCTATGCTGCGCGCGTGACGCCGGAACCGCTCGGCTTCGAGGTGCTCTTCTTCGCCCTGGTGGGCCTGGACAGCCAGAGCGAGTCCGTACTGCAGGATTTCGAGGCGCGCATGCGGTCCTGGCCCGAGGTGCGCGAGTGCACGATGTGCCGCGGCCCGCACGATTTCCTGCTCAAGATTCTGGCGCGCAACACCGCCCACGAGAACGAACTGACCGCGCGCCTGACGGGGGCGCCCCACGTCGCCACGGTGCAGACCATCCAGGCCATCCGCGTCAGCAAGGACGAGCCGGGCCTGCCCCTGGGCGAGGTGACGGCGGCCGACGAGGAAGAGTGACGCGCGCTCCCGCACGCCTTCACGTAATTCCTGATCAAAACAGAGCGATTGAGGCGGCCGGGTTCGGCGTGCAACCCTGATCCGTCAGTTCCGGGTGCCCCGCCCAATCAAACGGGAGGACAGTCGCCATGCCCTATACCTACAACCGGCTCAACAAGGACGATGCCGCCCTGCTTATGGTGGATCACCAGGCCGGGCTGCTCTCCCTGGTTCGCGATTTCAGTCCGGACGATTTTAAGAACAACGTGCTTGCGCTTGCGGACATCGGCAAGTTCTTCGACCTGCCCACCATTCTCACGACGAGTTTCGAGGATGGCCCGAACGGGCCCATGGTCCCGGAACTCAAGGAAGCGTTCCCGCACGCCCCGTATATCGCGCGCCCGGGGCAGATCAACGCTTGGGACAACGAAGCCTTTCGCAACGCTGTGGCTGAAACCGGCCGGCGGCAGCTGGTGATCGCGGGCGTCGTCACCGAGGTCTGCGTGGCCTTTCCCGCGCTCTCGGCGTTGGAGGCGGGGTACGAGGTTTTCGTCGTGACCGATGCGTCGGGCACCTTCAACCAGACCACGCGCGATGCCGCCTGGAACCGCATGTCGCAAGCCGGCGTTCAATTGATGACGTGGTTCGGCGCCGGCTGTGAACTTCATCGGGACTGGCGCAACGACGTCGAGGGCTTTGGCGGCCTGCTGGCGCAGCATCTCCCGGCGTACGCAAACCTGATCCAGAGCTACTCGCAGCACCAAGCGTGAGTCCCGGGGGCGCGTACCGGTGACAAAATCTGAAAGGCTGTTGTCGCGCCTCCGAATCGGCGGCTGGGGCAACGGGTGGGTGTCATGAGCAACCGCATCGACGACGGTGAAGGCGCTTCGGCCCTCGATTGTCCGGTCGTCGATGGCCAGCGCCAGATCCAGCACGTGCGCCCCCGTGTCGCCGATGTCGGGGGTGTCCGGGTCAGCCGCGTGCTGCCCGTGCGCCACCGCCGCATCGTGGGCCCCTGGTGTTTTCTCGATCACGCGGTCCCGGCGCATCCTGAAGATGCGGGCGGGGCGCTCGATGTTGGCCCCCACCCGCACACCGGCCTGCAAACCGTGACCTGGATGCTGGAAGGGGCGGTCAGGCACCGCGATAGCCTGGGGAACGACGAAATCATCCGGCCGGGCACGCTCAACCTGATGACCGCGGGCCGTGGCATCGCCCACGCCGAAGCAGCGGTGCCGGGCGAGCACCGTCTGAACGCCGTGCAGCTTTGGATCGCGCTGCCCGAAGCCGCCCGCCACACGCAGCCGCGCTTCGACCAATATCCGGACCTGCCGCGCTGGCGTACGGGGAACGTCGAGGTGACGCTCCTGGCCGGCAGTTTTGCCGGGCTTGAAGCGCCCACGCGGACGTTTTCGCCGCTGGTGGGAGTGGAGCTGGCAAGCCCGGCGGCCGACCGCCTGACCCTGCCGCTGCGTGAAACCTTCGAGCACGCGGTGTTCGCCGTAACCGGCGATCTCGATATCGACGGCCAAGCGATGGAACCGGACACGCTGGCCTATCTCGGCCGGGGGCGGGATCAGGCTACGCTGAGCTTCGCCGCCGGGAGCCGGGCCATCCTCATCGGTGGCGAGCCGAACGACGCGGATTTTCGGATCTGGTGGAACTTCCTCGGCAGCAAGGCCGAGATCGCCGAGGCACAGCGCGCGTGGGAGGCCGGCGACGCGCGTTTCGGTGCCGTCCCGCATGCCGGAAGCGACCGTCTGATGCCGCCACCGTTGCCCTGGCGCGGTTGAGGCCCCGGCTCGGCTGGGCGATCGGGGCGGCGCTCAGTCCTGTCCGCCGCCGGGGATGTGCTCGCGCAGGCGCGGCATGAGTTCCACGAGGTTGCAGGGCTTGTGCCGCGCGTCGAGCTGGTGGCGCAGGATGTCCGTCCAGGCGTCCGTGCACGCGCCCTTGGAACCGGGCAGGGCGAAGAGGTAGGTGCCTTCCGCCACGCCGCCCACGGCGCGCGACTGCATCGTCGAGGTGCCGATCTTTTCGTAGGACAGCCAGCGGAACAGCTCGCCGAAGCCGTCGATCTCCTTGTCGAAGACGCGGCGGAAGGCTTCGGGCGTCACGTCGCGGCCCGTCAGCCCCGTGCCGCCGGTGGCGAGCACGCAGTCCACCTCGGGATTTTCGATGTGCTCGCGCAGCGCGGCCACGATGGCGTCGGCGTCGTCGCGCACGATGCGCTTGTCCGCCAGCTCGTGGCCGTCCGCCCGCAGCATCTCCGCCAGCTTCGCGCCCGAGGCGTCGGTCGCCTCGGTGCGGGAGTCGCTGACGGTCATGACGGCGATCTTGACCGGAAGGAAGGCGACCGAAAGGCCGTCCTGGGGGCCGCTCATTTGCGCGCGATCTCCTGCTCGTCGCCGCCGACGCCGTAGCGCGGCACCCGGCCCGCCGCGAGCATGCGCCGCGAGGGCGCCGCCTCGCCCAGGCGCCCGCGGTAGAACCATACGTTCCGCATCACTTCCTCAACGTAGCGCCGCGTCTCCGCGGAGGGAATGCTCTCGATGAAGAGCAGCGGATCGCCGCCGTGGTCAACCTCGTCGAGCCAGCGGCGCAGGTTGCCGGGCCCCGCGTTGTAGGCGGTGAGCAGGCGGATGAGGTTGCCGTCCACGCTCCCGCGGTCCAGCAGGTAGCGCAGGTACTGCTGGGCGATGTTGAGGCTCCAGGCAGGGCGGGAGAAGTTGTAGTCCGTGTAGCGCAGGTTGTTGCGCTCGGCGACGAAGCGGGCCGTCGCCGGCATGATCTGCATGAGCCCGCGCGCCCCCGCGCCCGAGCGCGCCACCGGCTCGTAGCCGGATTCTTTGCGCATCACGGCGTAGAGCAGCGCGCGGTCGATGCGGAAGCCCGTGTGCGGCCGCCACAGCGGGATCGGGTAGCGTGCCGCGTTGACCGCCGCCTGCCGCCAGCGCGCGGCCGGCATTTCGCTCATGTGCCGGGCCATGTCGTGGGCGAAAGCGCTCAACCCACCGCGCTCGGCCGCCAGCAGCAGCGTCGCGGCGCTGTCGCGCTCGTCCCAGCCGGGCATGCCCAGCAGCTCGCGCTTGGCCAACTCGCGCTTGCCCACCTGCATCAGTGCCAGCGCCCGCCGGCCGGCGGGATGTGTGCGCAGTTCGCGGAAGGCGCCTTCCGGCGGCTCGGGCGGGCGCATGCGGATGTCGGGTGTTGTGCCCAGGGCCGCGCGGGCGAGCTGGCCGTAGAAGGTGTCCGGATGGGCCGCGGCGCGGCGCAGCCAGCGCCCCATCTCCGCCGGTTCGCGCAGGCGGATGTGGGCGCGTGCCGCCCAGTAGGCCCCGGCCGCCTGCTTGCCCACCGGGGCGTCGTCGGCCGTTGCCACGGCGGCGAAGTGCTCCCCGGCTGGTTTCAGGTCGCCCTGGCGCCAGGCCGCCAGCCCGGCGATCCAGTGGGCGTAGGGCTCGCCCGTGCGCGCGGCGGCGTCGGTCGCGATCGCGCGCGCTTCACGGTCGTCGCCGTAGTAGTACCAGCCCGCGGCGACCTTGGCGCGGGCCCACCCCATCTCGTCGGCGCGCAGCGCGCCGCGCACGTTGTCGCGCTGGAGGTAGGCCTCGGTGATGGACAGGCGCGTGCGGTTGACGTTCGTGCGAACCCGCCACAGCACGTGCTGTGCGCGCTCGCGCCCATAGGCGCGCGGGCCGTCGAAGACGGTTTCGGGGTCGTGCGTGCCGCCCGGAAGCTCCGCGACAGAGGCGCGCGTGTAGGTGGGCCGGTGCACGGGGCCGGCGCCGCCGGGCCGGCGCTGCATCGCCAACTCGTACAGGCTGTGCGCCTGCGGGTGGTCGTGGTAGCGCTTCAGCCAGGCCCGAAGCTCGTTGAAGGGCGTGTAATAGGCGGTGGGATGCAGGTAACGCTGGGCGAGCGCATGGCCGACCAGGATGCGGTTGTCCAGCTCGGCAATCAGCGCGTCGGCCTTGTCCCATGCGCCGGGGCCGCCGAGGGCGAAGATGCGGCGGTAACGGCGCACGTCGGCCTTCGACAGCACCTTGGGCAGGTCGTCGGGCGCCGCCGCGGGCTTGGGCGGCTGCGGCGGGGGCGGCGGCATGTCCGCCGGCGCAGGCCCTGCCGACAGGATATATCCGCCGGCGACGGCCAGCAGGGCCGTCAGCGTCCGTTTCATCTCCGCCCCTCCCCCAATCGGCGCCAGCCCGCCCGTGCGGTGCAAGCCGAACACGCGGGGTTTCGCCCAAACGCTGTGGTCTGCGTACGATACAAGAGTATTCGTTATCAACCCGTCAAAGCTGTATGTTTGATCACACCGACGCGGTAAATCCCCGCAGCCGTCGCTGCCACGGACCGGGGACGCCCGCGCCGATGGGGTGGCCGTCCAATGCCACGACGGGGCGAACGCTCAGGCTGTTGCTGAGGATCACTTCGTCGGCCCGCAGGAGCTCGTCGAGCGTCAGGTGCACCTCGCGCACCGCTTCGGCATTCAGGATCGCCGCGCGCAGGACGCCGGGCAGCGCGCCGTCGGCGAGCGGCGGCGTGCACAGCTCGCCGTCGATCACGGCGAAGACGTTGGCGACCGTGGCCTCCACGATGTGGCCGGCGGTGTTGCGCAGCAGCGCCTCGCCCGCGCCGCGCTCGGCGGCCTCCTGGCGGGCCAGCACGTTGTCCAGGTAGCTCAGCGACTTCAGCCCGCTCGTGGGCGAATGCTCGTTGCGGCGGACGCGCGTGCTGATGACCGCCGATACCGGGTCGGCGGGCGGCAGGGCGTCGCTGGCCGTCACGAGCACCGTGGGCGGCCCGCCGCCCTGGGGCGCCAGCCCGCGCGCCGCCGCGCCGCGCGTCACCGTCAGGCGAATGACACCCGTTTCCAGCGCGTTGGCCGCGATCACGCGCTCCACGGCCGCGTGCAGCGCGTCCCGCGCGGGCACGGTCTCGAAGGCGAGCGTCGCCAGGCCCCGGTGCAGGCGGTCCAAGTGCGCGGCCAAGCGCAGCGCCCGGCCGGCGCGGACGGCGATGGTCTCGAACACGCCGTCTCCGAGGGTGAGGCCCCGGTCGCCGGGGTGGATGCACAGGTCGTCGGCTTCACGAAGCGTGCCGTTGAGATCCGCGTACATGCGTGTCCGGGTCCGTCTCCGCGTCCGTTTCCGTGTCCCCCGCGCCGGCGTCTTCGGCGGCCATGAAGGCGGCGGCCTTCACCTCGGTCTCGCGCCACTCGGCCTCGGGGTCGGAGTCCGCCACGACACCGCCGCCCACGCCGTAGCGCACCGCCGCCGGCTCCACCGTCATCGTGCGGATGAGGATGCTGGAATCCATCGCGCCGTCGAAGCCGAGCCAGCACAGCGAGCCGCAGTAGGGCCCGCGCCGCCGCCCCTCCAGCTCGCGGATGATCTCCATGGCGCGGATCTTGGGCGCGCCCGTGATCGAACCGCCGGGAAACCCCGCCGAGATCAGGTCCACCGGCGTCCGGCCCACGGCCAGCTCGCCGCGCACGACCGAGACGAGGTGGTGGACGGCGCGGAAACTCTCCAGCCCGCACAGCGTGGGCACGTGGACCGAGCCCACGCGGCATACCCGCGCCAGGTCGTTGCGCAGCAGGTCCACGATCATGAGGTTTTCCGCCCGGTCCTTGGCGGAGCCCGCGAGCTCGGCGGCCAGGCGCGCGTCTTCCGCCGGCTCGGCCGCGCGCGGGCGCGTGCCCTTGATGGGCCGGGTCTCCACGTGGCCCTCGGCGTCGGCTTGCAGGAAGCGCTCGGGCGAGAAGGAGCACACCGCGCGCCCGTCCGGCAGCGCCATGTAGGCGGAGAAGGGCGCAAGCGTGCGCCGGCGCATGCTGCGGTAGAGCGCGAAGGCGCGCAGGCCGCTCGGCCGCGGCGCCACCAGCTCGCGCGAGAGGTTCACCTGGAAGACGTCGCCGGCGTGGATGTACTGAATCGCGCGCGCCACCTTGTCGCGGTAGGCGGGCCCGGCGACGTCGCTTTCCCACGCCAATGGCGCCAGCGCGGCCGGGGCCGGCATCGCGCCCGGCTCGGTCAGATGCGGGCGCAGCGCCGCCAGCCGCCGCTCGGCGCGCGCCCGCCGCGCCGCCGGGTCGGTTTCCGGGTAGCCCGTGGCGATCAGCCACGCCCGCTGGTGGGTGTGGTCGAAGGCGGCGACGACGTCGTAGATGCCCAGCGCGGCCACGGGGTGATCGGCGCCGTGCGCGGCGGGGGCGGGCAGGGTTTCCAGGTGGCCGCCCAGCTCGTAGCCCAGCAGCCCCGCCGCGCCGCCCTGGAAGGGCGGCAGATCGGGCCGCGACGCCTGCCGGCCCCGGCGCAGCCGCGCGTCCAGCCACGCGAGCGGGCCGGCCTCCGTCCCGCCGTCGATGGGCACGGCGCACGTCTCCACGGGATCGAGGCAGAGGTAGGAATAGCGCGCCCGTTCGTCCGCCGGGTCGGCGCTGTCGAACAGCAGCGCGTACGGCGTCCCGCCCCACGCGGCCAGGAGGTCGAGCGGGTCGCGGTAGGGAATGGGCTCGGCGAGCGGCAGGTCGGGCGTCATGCGGGATCACCGGCGCGGCCACGGTGCGGGGAAATGTGCGGGGCGCGCGCCTACGGTCAAGCACCGCATCAGGCCGTGGGGTCCGAGCCGGCGTCCATGGCGACCTTGAGCGCCAGCAGATCGCGCCACGCCTGCCGCTTCTGCTTGGGCTGGCGCAGCAGGAAGGCCGGGTGCAGCGTCACCAGTGCCGGGATGGGCGCCGCGAGGTCCGGCGAGCTGTAGGGGAACCAGCGCCCGCGCAGCTTCAGCACGCCCTCGCTGCGCCCCAGCAGCGTCTTCGCCGACGGCCCACCCAGCAGCACGAGGTAGTCCGGTGCCTTGAGCGCGATGTGGCGCTCCACGAAGGGCAGGCAGGCCGCCTTTTCCGCCTGCGTCGGGGCGCGGTTGCCCGGCGGGCGCCAGAACAGGATGTTGGAGATGTAGGCGCTGTCGTCGCGCGACAGCCCGATGGCGGCCAGCATGCGGTCGAGCAGCTGCCCCGCGCGCCCGACGAAGGGCCGCCCCATGCGGTCCTCGTCCGCGCCCGGCGCCTCGCCGATGATCATCACGCGCGCGGCGCGCGCGCCGTCCGCGAAGACGGTGTTGGTGGCGGTCTGCTTGAGCGCGCAGCCCTCGAAGCTTCCCAGCGCGGATTCCAGTTCGTCCAGCGTTTGCGCCTGGGAGGCGAGGGCGCGCGCGCTGCCGGCCTCGACGTCCGCCGCGTCCCCGAGCAGCCCCGGCGCCGGCGCTGCGCCCGTGTCGGTTGATGTGGCCGGTGCGTCTTGACGCGTCGCCGTCGCACCCGATCTGTTGGCCGACTCGGAAGCGCGGCGCTGGCGGGACTCGCGGGCGCGGGCGTAGCGGTCGACCGGAGCCTCGGCCACGGCCTCGTCCGCCCCGGCCGCGACCAGCCAGTCCAGCATCGCCCTGATGGCTTCCGGGTCGTCCGCCGCCATGGAACCGGTACCGCCGCCGTGCTTGCTGCCAACGTTGTAGCGTGCGGCCAGCTGCGATTAAACTGCACCGGTCCGGGCGCGCGACCGCCCACCACCAGCCCCGGCGGGAGGTCCGCTGGCGTGACGTCACGCACGATGTTCAAACGGGTTCACCGCGCCGCGCTGGCCGCCGCGGCCGCGGGCACATTGCTTGTCGGGTGCGGGGGATCGGGCGATTCCCTGTCGGCCGGATCGGTGGTCGCCGACAGCAGCGGCGCCAGCCCCGGCGCGGATCTGGCCGCGTTCGGCGGCTCCAGCGCGTCGGCCTACGGCAGTTATCTGGCCGCCCTGCACGCGACCCGCCGGAATGCCCTGGAAGACGCCGCCGGCTTCATGGCGGACGCGCTGGACCGCGACGCCGACAGCGCGAAGCTGCGCCAGCGCGCCTTCCTGCTCCACGCCAGCGTGGGGGAGATGGACGCCGCCGCGCGCCTCGCCGAGCGCCTGCGGGAAGACGGCGGAGGCCAGGGCGTGGCCGCGCTGATGGACGTGGTCCGGTCGGTGCGCGGTGGGGACATGGCGACGGCGCAGGAGCGCGTGGACGCGCTGCCCTCGCACGGCCTCTCGGCATTGGTAAAGCCGTTGATCTCCGGCTGGCTGGCCGTCAAGCGCGGCGAGCTGGAAGCCGGGCTGGCCAAGCTGGACGAGCTGGACGGGATTCAGGGCCTGGGCGTGCTGCGCCACGTGCACGCGGCGCTGATGAAGGACGTTGCGGGGAACACCGAGGCCGCCCGCGCGGCCTACGAAAACGCCGGCCAAGCCGCCAGCAGCCTGACCGTGCGCCTGGCTTGGCTGGTGGGCAACTTCTACGCCCGCCAGGGCGAGCCCGAGCGCGCGCGCCAAGTTTACGAGAAGGTGCTGCAGCGCAACGCCGACAGCGCCATCGTGCAGCTCCTGCTGGAGCGCCTGGACGCGCGCGACAAAGCGCCGTCGGCGGAGGTGGCCACGGTGCGCCACGGCATCGCCGAGGCGCTGTTCAACGTCGCCGGGCTGCTCAGTCAGGAGCGCGCGACCGAGCTGGCGCTGGTCTACACCCAGTTCGCCCTGCACCTGCGCCCCGACTATGAGGCGGGCCGGGTGCTCCTGGGCGAGATCCTGCAAAGCCAGGGCCGGTCGCGCGCGGCGATCGAGACCTACCGGGCCGTCGCTCCCGATTCGCCCGTCGATTTCGTCGCCAAGCTGCGCGTGGCGGAGGAACTGGGCGCGCTCGGCAAGTTCGACGAAGCGGAGGCGCTGCTGCGCGAGGTCGCCGAGGCCAAACCCGACGCCTACGAGCCGCTCTACCGCCTGGGCAACGCGCTGCGCCAGCAGGAAGCCTTCGCGCAGGCCGCGGAGGTCTACGCCCGCGCGGTCGAGCGCGTCGGCGAGCCGCAGCGGCGGCACTGGACGCTCTACTACTTCCACGGCATCGCGCTGGAGCGCACGGACCGCTGGGCCGAGGCCGAGGAACGCTTTTCGACGGCGCTGGATCTGTATCCCGAACAGCCCTACGTGATGAACTACCTCGCCTACTCCTGGGTGGAGCAGAAGACGAACCTGGACCGGGCGCTGGAGATGCTGGACACCGCCGTCTCCAAGCGGCCCGAGGACGGCTACATCGTGGACAGCCTGGGGTGGGCGCACTACCGACTGGGCAACTTCGAGAAGGCCGTCAAGCATTTGGAGCGCGCGGTGGAGCTGCGCCCCGGCGACCCCACGATCAACGACCACCTGGGTGACGCGTACTGGCACGTCGGCCGCGAGCGCGAGGCGCGCTACCAGTGGCAGCGGGCGCTCGACCTGGGCCCGCGCGACACCGAGGCCGAGGAAATCCGCGGCAAGCTGGAAAACGGCCTGAACGCGGCCCAGGCAACGGCGAACACGAACGGATGAGCGATACCGCCGCCACGGCCATCTCCCGCCGCGCGCCGGCCAAGCTGAACCTCTCGCTGCACGTCACCGGCAAGCGCGCCGACGGCTATCACGAACTGGACGGGCTGATCGCGTTCGCGGACGTGAGCGATACGATCACCGCCGAGCCCGCGGAGACGCTGTCGCTGACAGTGGGCGGGCCGTTCGCCGAGGCGCTCGACGCAGGGGCGGAGTCGAACCTCGTGCTTCGGGCGGCACGGGCCCTGGCCGAGCACGCGGGCGTGAGTGCCGGCGCGGCGCTGCACCTGGACAAGCAGCTTCCTGTCGCCGCCGGGCTCGGCGGGGGCTCGGCGGACGCGGCGGCGACGCTGCGGGCGCTGATCGCGTTGTGGGGGGTTCGGATCGAATCGCGCGAGCTGCACGACCTCGCGCTGGCCCTGGGCGCGGACGTGCCCATGTGCCTCTTCGGCCGGCCGGCCTTCGTCAGCGGCATCGGCGATACGGTGACGCCGCTCGACGGGTTGCCGCCCGCGCCGGTCGTGCTGGTGAACCCGGGCGTGGCGGTGCCGACGCCGGCGGTGTTCAGGGCGCACAAGCGCGCCTTTTCCAGCGCGCCGCCGGTGTGGCGCATGCCGCCCAGCGGGGTGCGCGAACTGGCGGCGCGGCTGTCGGCCCAGCGCAACGACCTGACGACGGCGGCGGAAACCGTCGCGCCGGCGATCGGGGAAGTGCTGGACGCGCTGCGCTCGGCGCCCGGCTGCCACGTCGCGCGCATGTCGGGCAGCGGCGCCACCTGCTTCGGCATCTTCGCCAACACCGCCTCGGCGGAAACGGCCGCGCACACCCTGGCTGCCGCGCGCCCGGCCTGGTGGGTGCGCAGCGGCCGGTTGCAGGGCTGAAGCGCGCTGCACACATTGTCTCAAGCGGCCGATAGCCCTATGATCCGGCGCGATTCCGGTTGGGGCGTAGCCAAGCGGTAAGGCAACGGTTTTTGGTACCGTGACTCGCAGGTTCGAATCCTGCCGCCCCAACCACTCCCGCGTGTTTTCCCGGTTTTCCCGAAACGCCGTCGAGCCGTGTCGCTGCCGCGTGGTGGCTGCCGCGGGCGGATCAGGGGCTGGCGGCCAGGGCGGCGTCCGCGTCGGCGGGGGCATCCGCCGTGGGCGCGTGCGGTGTCGGCCCGTCCGTCAGCGCGTCGTACGCGGCCGTCGCATCGCCGTCGGGCGCCAGCAGGTGCGCTCCCGCGCCGGAGCCCGCCCGCTCCAGGTTTGCGACGCTCTTGATGAGCGCGAGCAGCGAGGCCCGAACCGTTTCATCCTGAATTGTGTTGAAGTGCTTGAGCAGGGCGACCGCCTGCTTCTGGCTGCGCAGAGGCGTGTCGTCCACAGCCCCCGCCGGCTCCTGGTCGAGGTCCCGCACAAGCTCGGTCACCGACAGATCCAGGGCCGCCGCGACGCTCACCAGGCGGTCGATGGGAATGCGGGTCTTGCCCATCTCGTACTTCTGCACCTGCTGGAAGGTGATGCCGCACATGCGCGCCAGCGCGGCCTGCGACATGCCGTTGGACACCCGCGTGTTGCGGATGCGGCGGCCCAGGTTTTCCAGAACGCTATTCCCGTATGTGCCACTCATGACTGCGGCGCCTCCTTGATGATTGCATCAGGGCAGGCGTGACACGCGGTGCGGATCAAGACTCCACTGCGATGCATCAATCTTTTTGGCCCAGTCACGGTTGTGTTTCACGACACGTGATCGTTGACTTGCTTCAAGATAATCACACTCGCGCGGCAACGGGGGCCCCATGACGTGCGGTCAGCTCCCGGCCGGTCGCGGCTCGGTTCACCCGGAACAATTGATCAATTGATGTGAGATCCCGGTCTCGTCGAGTTCGCCGATCGCGTGTGCTTGTCCAGGTCGAAATGGCTTTACGAGATGCACTTCATGGTCGATGCTGGCGCTGGCTTGTAGGCTATTTGCTGTGTCGGGGTTTTGGCGGCGGGGGCGCGCGTTTCGGATGGTGTATGACCTCGATCTGACACTGTTATCGGCCTTCGTGACGATCGTGGAAACGGGGAGCTTTGGCGGCGCGGCCGAGCGGCTGAACCGGGGGCAGTCCGCCGTCAGCATGCAGATGCGGCGGCTGGAAGAGCGCGTCGAAGCCCGTTTGCTCCAGCGCAACGCGCACACCGTGGCGCTCACCCCGGATGGCCAGCGCCTTTTCCCCTACGCCAAGCGCATCGTGGAGATGAGCGAAGAGGCGCGGGAAGTCATGAGCGGTCCCGCGCTCGCGGGTGAGCTGCGGATGGGCATCCCCGAGTTCACCAGCACCCGTATGCAAACGGTGCTGTCGCGCTTCGTGCGCGCGCATCCCGACGTGCATTTGAAGATCAACGTGGATGCAAGCTCGCGGTTGCGGCCGGCCGTTCACGCGGGCGATCTCGATCTGGCGCTGGCGATCCGCGACCCGGAAGACGATGCGGCGCGCGCTGTCCACAGCGAGCGGCTGTTGTGGGTCATCGGGCGCGAGCACACCCCCGGCATCGGCGAGGCCATGCCGCTGGCCCTGTTCGATCCGCCGTGCCCCTACCGCGAGATCGCGACGGGCGAGCTGGAGCGCTTCGGCTGGCGCTGGCGTGAGACCTTCACGAGCACCAGCGTGGCCACGGTGCGCAACGCCGTCGCGGCCGGCATGGGGCTGTCCGTCTTTCCGGAAAGCGCCGTGACTGACGACCTGCGGGTTCTGGGCGAAAGCGACGGCTTTCCGGCGCTGCCGCACACCCAGCTGGCGATCTACGAGAACCCCCGCCACCAGACCGAGACGACGCGCCAGCTGGCGGCCTACCTCGCCGACTGCGTGCGCGAGATCACGCGCGTCCCCGCCCGGCCCTGAGCGTTTCGGCCGGGCGGGAACGCGCGCCGCATCGGCGCATGCTCAGCGGCGGACCCGCGGGGCGGGGTCCTGGGCCACGGCGGCCGAGGCCGCCGCGGGGATCGCGGCGCGGCTCTCGATGCCGAGGTCCCGGAGCGTTTCATCGTCCAGGGCCGCCAGCGCGGCCGCCGTCTCGCGCCGCCGGCGCGCCTGGACCAGGCGCGTGCGCAGCGCGGCGAGCTTCGCCTGCACGGCCGTCATCACCCGCTCGACGCCGTCGCGCACGGCCGGCGCCGGGCGCGCGTTGGCCGGTGCCTGGCCGGCGGTGGCCTGTGCCCCCGCGTTCGGGCCGTAGAGCTGGCGGTGCATTGCATCCAGGGTGTTGCCGTTGACCATCGCGGGGACCTCCAATCGTGCGAAGGAGTGCTTGCCCTCCCGAAATGGCCAATTCGGTCACGCGGACAAACGCGATCGGCGAATAGCCAAAATGCAGCCAGTGCATGCGACATTTTGTCTGGGTTGCGATCGTGCATCCCGACCGAGATCACTTGAAACGAGACCAGTTTCATTGGGTAAAATTGGTATAAACAACGATCCGCAAGCCGGCGCGATCGTGCCACACCCGGTCAAATGCCGGATTCCGGCACCAGCCGCGTGCCGTCGAAGAAGCGTTCGATTCGGTAGGGCGACGGGTCCACGACCGGGTCGCCGGCGGTGACAAGATCCGCCGCGAGCCGTCCGGCCCCGGGGCCGAGGCCGAAGCCGTGCCCGCTGAAGCCGGTCGCGAGGTGCAGGCCCGGCAGGCCCGGCACGGGACCGATCGCGGGCACCGCGTCCGGTGTTGCGTCGATCGCCCCCGCCCACGCTTCGGCCGCCTCGATGCCCGCGAGCGCCGGCAGCCGCCGCGCCAGCCGCGCCCGGGCGTCGCGCAGGCCGCGCCAATCCGGGGCCGGGTCCAGCACCCGCGTGGCCTCGAAGGGCGAGGGCCGGTCGAAATCCCAGCGCCGGGGCGTGCGCACGGCGTCCAGAAAGGCGCGGCCGACGCGAAGCTTCAGGCGCGGGCGTTCCATGCGAAAGCCCGGCCAGAAGCTGCGCAGCCACATGAAGGTCGCGGGCGTGATCTCGGCGATGTTGCTTGCGCTGACGCCGACGGTATGGCCGCCGTCGCCGCGCCGGCGCAGGCTCACGCCGGGCAGGCCCACCGCCCCGGCGCGGCTCACGTCCAGTGCCGCGGGCGTGCGGAACGCTGTGGCGCGGACGGTCAACTGGGGCAGGGCGACGCCGTGCCGCTGGCACAGCAGACGCGACCACGCACCGCCCGCGCAGACCACGGCGTCCGCCGCCACGCGGCCGTGCTCGGTCACGACGCCACGCACCGCCCCGGCCGCCACGTCGAGCCCGCGCACCGCGCAGCCCTCGCGGACGTGCGCGCCGTGCCGGGCCGCCGCGTCGGCGATCGCGGGCGCCGCCCGGGCGGGTTCCGCCACGCCGTCGTCCGGGGTGTGAAGCCCGCCGACCACCCGGCCCTGGAGCCCGGGCACCAGCTCGCGAGCCTGCTCGGCCGAGAGCAGCTGGCCGCGGATCCCGTGCCGCGCGGCCAGGTCGGCCGCCGCTTCCAGGCCCGCGAGCTGCTCGCGCGACTCCGCAACCTTCACGATGCCCGCGCGCCGGAAGCCCGTGTCGGCGCCGTGCGTGCCCGTCAGCGCGTCCCACTGGCGCAGGCTTTCCTGGATCAGGGGAAGTTCCCGGTGGTCGCGGCCCTGCTGGCGGCACCAGCCCCAATTGCGGCTGGACTGCTCGGCGCCGACGCGGCCCTTCTCCAGGAGCGCCACGCTGTGCCCCCGCCGCGCCAGTTCGAACGCAAGACTGGCGCCAGCGATGCCGCCCCCGATGACGGCGACGCCGACGGATGCGGGCAGCGCCGCGGTCGGTTGGGACCGTGGGGCGCTCATGCCCCGGTCTCGCGGGGGTGGCCGGGGACGGGTGATGCCGAGGGTGTCATGCGCGCTGAAGGGCAGCACGCGGCGCAGACGACGTCAAATCGCCCCGGGTCGGCGGCAATATCCGTGGCGGGACCCGCGGCCGCACAACCGCCGCGCCCCGAATGGCTGGCGAGCGGTCGCGGCCGTGTGCGAAGATGCCGGGCCCGCAAACCGGGATCGGGGACACAGATGCCTGAGGATCACGGCCACGGCCCGCCCGCGCCGGCTGCACCGGGCACCGCGGCGGACGCCGAGAAGCCGGAGCGTGACAGCCAGTTGGAAGCCGCGATCGGGCGGCAGGTGCGCCAGTACCGCAAGCAGCTCGACCTCAAGGTCAGCGATCTCTCGCGGATGTCCGGCGTCTCCTCGGCCATGCTGTCGAAGATCGAGAACGGCACCACCTCGCCGTCCCTGGCGACGCTCCAGGCCGTGGCCCAGGCCCTGAACGTCCCCGTCACCTCGCTGTTCCGCAAGTACGACATCCAGCGCGACGCCGTGCACGTGCGCGCCGGCAACGGGCTCGTCATCGAGCGCGGCGGCACGCGCGCCGGCCACGAGTATCGTCTGTTGGGGCACGCGCTGGACAAGCGCGTGAACGTGGAGCCCTACCTCGTGACGCTCACGGAAGGCTCCGAGGTGTTTCCGCTGTTTCAGCACGAGGGGATCGAGTTCATCTATATCCTCGAAGGCGAGATGATCTACCGCTACGGCGGCTCGACTTATCATCTGCGCGAGGGCGATTCCCTCTTCTTCGATTCCGACGTGACGCACGGGCCCGAAGACCTGATCCGCCTGCCCATCCGCCTGCTCTCGGTCCAGGCGCGCCAGGCGGAGTGAGCTCGTCTGCGCACTTCCCGCATACATACGGATCGCTTCACCCCTCGGTCCTCGAGATGGGGGCGGTGTGCGCTGTTGTGCCCCGGCGTCGCATTCATTATAATCACATCAGTTTCATGAGAGTGGAGAGCGCCGGATGTGCGGGATCGTCGGCCTGTTCGCCAAAAGCCGGGAGATCGAAGACCGCCTCGGCGAGCACCTGACGAAGATGCTGATCGAGATGGAGGACCGCGGCCCGGACAGCGCCGGGGTCGCCTTTTACCGCGATCCCGTCGGCGAGGGCTGGGTGAAGCTCTCCGTCACCGCTCTCGGCGACACGCGCCCCTGGGCGGACGTGAGCGCCGGCCTCCACACCGCGTTCCCCGAGGTGAGCTGCACCGAGCGCGGCAGCCACGCGGTGCTGAAGGTGAAGGGCGATTTCGAGGCCGTGCGCGCCTGGCTCGCCCATCACCATCCCGAGGTGCGCATCGTCAGCGCCGGCGACGCCATCGAGATCTTCAAGGAAAAGGGCCTGCCGCGCGACGTGGCGGATGCCTTCGCGCTGCGGGAGATCACGGGCACACACGCCCTGGGCCACACGCGCATGGCGACGGAGAGCGCCGTGACCACGGCGCATTCGCACCCCTTCTCCACGGGCATGGACCTCTGCCTGGTCCACAACGGCTCGCTGTCCAACCACAACCGGCTGCGCGAGCGCCTGCGCCGCCTGGGCATCACCTTCCAGACCGACAACGACAGCGAGGTGGCGGCCGGGTTTCTGACCGAGCGCATGCGCGCGGGCGCGAGCCTCCGCGAGGCGCTGGACGCCGCCCTCCGGGCGCTGGACGGCTTCTACACCTTCGCCATCGGCACGCACGACGGCTTCGCCGTGGTCCGCGATCCCATCGCCTGCAAGCACGCCGTGCTCGCGGAAACCGACGACTGGGTGGCCATGGCGACCGAGTTCCGCGCCATCGCGGCGCTGCCGGGCGCGGAGACGGCGCGTGTCTGGGAGCCCGACCCCGGCCGCGTGTACATCTGGCACCGCGACGGCGAGGGGCGCGTGGTCGGCGGCGCGGTGCAGGCGGAGGTGCCGGCATGAGCGACGTCCTGGCCGAGCCCGTCTGCGATCTCGACGCCACCAGCGTGCGCGAGCTGAACGCCCGCCTGCACGCCGTCCGCGAGGGCGACAACGCAACCGGAATCGTGGTGCGCAATCCCCGTGGCAAGCACGCCATCGCCGCCGGCCTGGACGCGCCCGTCGAGGTTACGGTGGACGGCCATGTCGGCTTCTACTGCGCCGGCATGAACAAGCGCGCCACGGTCACGATCAACGGCCACGCCGGCCCGGGCGTGGCGGAGAACATGATGTCCGGGCGGGTGCACGTGCGCGGCAACGCCTCGCAGTCCGCGGGCGCCACGGGCCACGGCGGGCTGCTGGTGATCGAGGGCGACGCCTCCTCGCGCTGCGGCATCTCGATGAAGGGGATCGACATCGTGGTCGGCGGCTCGGTCGGACACATGAGCGCCTTCATGGCGCAGAAGGGCCGGCTGGTGATCTGCGGCGACGCCGGCCCGGACCTTGGCGATTCCATCTACGAGGCGCGCATCTACCTGCGCGGCGCCGCCGAGGGCCTGGGCGCCGACTGCGTGGAAAAGCACATGCGCGCGGAGCACCGCGCCGAGCTCAGCGAGCTGCTCACGGCGGCGGGCCTGGCGGCCGATCCGGGCGAGTTCCGCCGCTACGGCTCCGCCCGCAAGCTCTACAACTTCACGATCGACACCGCCGACGCGCTGTAACCCGGCGCGCGGCACGGGAGGGTCCGCATGTCCGTCGACGAGCGCGCGCAACGCCCCGCCGGCCTGTTCCCGCCGGAAACCATCCGGGAGATCCAGCGTGCCGCCGACCAGGGCGTGTACGAGATCCGCGGGCTGGGCTCGAAGCGCCGCCTGCCCCACTTCGACGACCTGCTCATGCTGGGCGCGTCGATCTCGCGCTACCCGCTGGAGGGCTACCGCGAGGCCTGCCACACCGACGTGGTCATCGGCGGGCGCTGCGCGCGCAAGCCCCTCCACCTGGACATCCCCATCACCATCGCGGGCATGAGCTACGGCTCGCTGGGCACGCACGCCAAGCGCGCCTTCGGCTGGGCAGCCAGCCGCATGGGCACCAGCACCACCACGGGGGACGGCGGCATGACCGACGAGGAGCGCGCGGCCAGCGACCTCCTCGTGTATCAGGTGCTGCCCTCGCGCTACGGCATGAACCCGGACGACCTGCGCCGCGCCGACGCGATCGAGGTGGTCGTCGGCCAGGGCGCCAAGCCGGGCGGCGGCGGCATGCTGCTGGGCCAGAAGGTCAACGAGACCGTGGCGGCGATGCGCGACCTGCCGCCCGGCGTGGACCAGCGCAGCGCCTCCCGCCATCCCGACTGGACGGGCCCGGACGACCTGGAGATCAAGATCCAGGAACTGCGCGAGATCACGGACTGGGAAAAGCCCAT
The DNA here is from genome assembly GCF_900100655.1 of Limimonas halophila. NCBI lineage: Bacteria > Pseudomonadati > Pseudomonadota > Alphaproteobacteria > Rhodospirillales > Rhodovibrionaceae > Limimonas > Limimonas halophila. Next base: position 78,109 of record NZ_FNCE01000006.1, on the reverse strand, counting down.
CTACGTCAAGGTGGGCGCGACGCGCACGCGGTTCGACACCGCGCTGGCGGTGAAGGCGGGCGCGGACGCCGTGGTGCTGGACGGCATGCAGGGCGGCACCGCGGCCACCCAGGACGTCTTCATCGAACACGTCGGCATCCCCACGCTCCCGGCCGTGCGCCAGGCCGTGGAGGCGCTGCAGGAGATGGGCATGCACCGCACGGTGCAGCTCATCGTCTCCGGCGGCATCCGCTCCGGCGCGGACGCGGCCAAGGCGCTGGCGCTGGGGGCGGACGCGGTGTCCATCGGCACGGCGGCGATGATGGCGATCGGCTGCAACAAGCCGGTGTACCGCGAGGACTACCACGCGCTCGGCGTCGAGCCGGGGTATTGCCACCACTGCCACACGGGGCGCTGCCCGGTCGGCATCACCACGCAGGACCCCGAGCTGGAATCGCGCCTGCCGCCCGAAAAGGGCGCGCGCCTGTTGCAGAACTACCTGAAAACCATGGTGTACGAGCTGCAGACGCTCGCGCGCGCCTGCGGCAAGAGCCACGTGCTCAACCTCGAGCCCGAGGACATGGTGGCCGCCACGACGGAGGCGGCGGCGATGGCGAAGGTGCCGCTCGCCGGCACCGACTGGGTCCCCGGCCAGGGCGGCGGGCCATGAGCGGTCCGCCATAAGCGGATCGCCATCCCCATGCACCCGGTGGACCCGGCGGAAACCGGCCGTCCGGCGGACGGCCACAACGACCAGGGGGTTTCATGCCGGAGGACGTCACGAGGACCGCCGAGCAGCCCGACCTCGCGCAAATCGCGAAGGACCGGGGCATCGAGTACTTTCTCATCAGCTTCGTGGACATGGGCGGCACGCTGCGGGCCAAGATGGTCCCCGCCGCCGCCATCGGGGACATGCAGGCGGACGGCGCGGGGTTCGCCGGCTTCGCCGCGATCATGGACCTCACGCCCGCGCACCCGGACATGTTCGCGCTGCCCGACCCGAACAGCCTGATTCAGCTTCCCTGGAAGCCCGAGGTGGGCTGGCTGGCCGCCGATCTGTGGATGCACGGCGCGCCCATCGAAAGCTCGCCGCGCGTGGCGCTGAAACGCCTGATCCAGCGCGCGAACGACAAGGGCTACCGGCCGATGGCCGGCATCGAGTGCGAGTATCACTTGATCAAGCGCGACCGTCACGCGCTCGCCGACGATCACGATACCGCCAACAAGCCCTGTTACGACCAGTCCGCGCTCATGCGGCAGTACGACATCATCAAGGAAATCTGCGACGGCATGCTGGCGCTGGGCTGGGAGCCGTACCAGAACGACCACGAGGACGCGAACGGCCAGTTCGAGATGAACTGGGCCTACGCGGACATGCTGACCACGGCCGACCGCCACGCCTTCTTCAAGTACATGGTCAAATCCATCGCGGAGAAGCACGGCTACCGCGCCACCTTCATGCCCAAGCCCTTCGAGCACCTCACGGGCAACGGCTGCCACGCCCACGTCTCGCTTCAGGACGTCGCCACCGGGCGCAACGTCTTCGTCGACGAGAACGATCCGCTGGGCATGTCGCCGCTGGCTTACAGCTTCCTGGGCGGGGTGACGACCAGTGCCGAGGCGCTGTGCGCGCTCTTCAACCCGACGGTGAACAGCTACAAGCGCATCAACGCCAGCAGCACCAGCTCCGGGGCGACTTGGGCCCCCAACGCCGTGACCTACGCGGGCAACAACCGCACGCACATGATCCGCATTCCCGATCCGGGGCGCTTCGAGCTGCGCCTGATGGACGGCGCCGCCAATCCCTACCTGATGCAGGCCGGCATCATGGCCGCGGGGCTGGACGGCATGGAGCAGGGGCGCGAGCCGGGCAAGCCGCTGGACGTCAACATGTACGCGGAAGGCCGCACGCTGAAGCGCGTGCGCCGGCTGCCGCTGAACCTGCTGGACGCCATCCGCCACACCCAGAAGAGCAAGGTGCTGCGCGCCCAGCTGGGCGACGAGCTGATCGATTCCTTCTGCAAGCTCAAGCACGACGAGTGGCAGCGCTTCACCCAGACGCTGACGCAGTGGGAGATCGACACCACGCTGGACTGCTGACGCCGCCGTCACGCCGTGCCGCTTGCCGGTCGCGCCCCCCTTTGGCATGACGACGCGACCGCATCATGCCCTGGGGGAGACCGGGATGACGGACTGGGGTGACGGCTACGTCGCGGACATCGCCTATACGCCCGGGTTTTACCGCGAGCTTTCGCCGGTGTGGCTGCACCACGCCGCCGAGTTGGTGCACACGGCCGCGCCGTCGCCCGACGCGCCGCTCGCCTACTGCGACCTGGGCTGCGGGCAGGGCTTCGGCACGCTGGTGCTCGCCGCCCAGTTTCCCGACAGCGCCTTTCACGGCATCGACTTCAACCCCGGCCAGATCGCCAACGCGCGCGACCTGGCGCAGCAGGGCGGGGTCGCCAACGCTCACTTTCACGAGCTGAGCTTCCAGCAGGCCGCGGATGCCGATGCCGGCGCGCTGCCCGTGTTCGACGTGGTGGGCATCCACGGCATCTACAGCTGGATCAGCGCGGCCAACCGCGAGGCCATCGTCCGCTTCCTCGACCGCTGGCTGAAGCCGGGCGGGCTCGTCTACATCAGCTACAACTGCATGCCGGGCTGGGCGGCCATGGCGCCGCTTCAGCGCCTGCTCGCCGAGCACGCCGAGCGTCACCCAGACCGCAGCGACGCCCAGATCAAGGGCGCCATGGCGCACGTGCAGGCGCTGCGCGGGGACAACCTTGGCTTCTTCACGGCCAATCCGCTGGCGGGCAAGCGCCTGGACGCCCTGGCGGACAAGGACCGCCGCTATCTGGCCCACGAATTCCTGAACGCGCACTGGCATCCGCTCTACCACACGGACGTGCGCGCGGAGCTGGCGGCGGCGAAACTCGAATACGCGGGCTCGGCGTCGCTGCTGGAGAACTTCGACACCCTGGCGCTGCCGGAAGCCGCGCGCCGCCACAAGGCGGCGGCGCCCGACAATGCCATGGCGGAGCTGGTGAAGGACTACGCGCTCAACCAGCAATTCCGGCGCGATCTGTTTGTGAAGGGGCGGCGCGCGCTGACCGCCGTCGAGGAGTCGGAGGGCGTGCGCGAGCGCCGCTTCACGCTGATCAAGCGGCGCGAGGACGTCACCTTCACCTTCCAGACGCCGCAGGGCGAGGCCACGGGCGACGAGGCCCTCTACAAGGCCGTGTGCGACGCGCTCAGCGCCGGCGTGACGCGCGTGCAGGACATCCTGGAGCGCACGGGCCTCGACCTCGCCCGCGCCAACCAGGCGCTCGCGGTGCTGTGCGCCAGCGGGCAGGCCCACAGCCTGCGTGCGGCGGTGTCGGACGATGCCCGCGCCGCCGCCAAGCGCTTCAACGCGGCCGTGGCGCACCGGGCCATGCTGGGGGATGCCTACGCCTACCTGGCCGCGCCGGCCATCGGCACGGCGCTGTCGACGGGGACGGTGGAGATGGCCTGCTACGACGTCCTGGCGGCGCAGGACGTGCGCGACGCGGAAACGCTGGGGGCGGCGGTGTGGCAACGTCTGCGCCAGCGCGGTACGCGGCTCAAACGCGACGGTGAGGTGTTGCGGACGGAGCGGGACAACCAGCGCGAGGCCGTGGCGCAGGCCGGGCAGGTGCTGGAGGCCAAGGTGCCGCTGTGGAGGCATCTGGGCGTGCTGTAACCCCGTTGGCCCCGGTGCGCCGCGCCGCTACGCTTCAAACCGGCAATCCCGACGGAAAGGGCGTCGCATGCTGTTCGTGGAAGGCATCCGCAACGTGAACCTCTCCAACGGGGTGGTGCGCTTCAACACCGTGGCCACCGGCCCCAGCGGCGAGGAGATCGAGACCGGCCACATCGCCGTGCCGGCGAGCGTCTACCTGCAACTCCTGGAACAGCTCAACGAGGCGGGTGAGCAGTTGCAGGAAGCGCAGAGCCACTTCCACGACGACTCCGACGCGACGCACTGATCATGCGGTGCGGATCGCGCATGATCGCCGCGGCGGCGGTGTTTTTCCCCATTGTCGGCGCGAGCGGAGCGTCCGCCGAACCGCCCGCGTTGCGCGTACCGGTGGACTGCGCGCTCGGCGGCACGTGCAGCATCCAGCATTACGTCGACACGAAGGCCGGCGACGGCGCGCGCGATTACCGCTGCGGCCGTCAGAGCTACGACGGGCACGAGGGGACGGACATCCGTGTGCCCACCGTGGCCGAAATGCACGACGGCGTGCCCGTGCTCGCCGCAGCGCCGGGCCGGGTAAAGGCGCTGCGCGACGGCATGCCGGACGCCTTCAAGGACCAGCTCGCCGAGGGTGTGCTCACCAATCACGAGGCCGGCAACGGCGTGGTCGTGGCCCACGGCGACGGCTGGGTCACGCAGTACAGCCATCTGCGCCTGGGCAGCATCGCGGTGGCGCCGGGCGACACCGTCCGCGCGGGGGAGCAGCTGGGCACGATCGGGCTGTCCGGCAACACCGAGTTCCCGCACCTGGAGTTCGAGGTCCGCCACAACGGCGCCGTCGTCGACCCCTTTACGGGCGCGCGGAAGGGAGCGGGCTGCAAGGCCGGCGGCGCGGGGCTGTGGACGGCGCGGGCGCGCGAGCGGCTGGCCTATGAGCCCGGCGGGCTGCTCGCGGCGGGGTTCGCCCGCCGCAAGGTCAGCGCGCGCGACGTCGTGGCCGGGCGCGTGAAGGCGGTTCGGGTGGCGCCGGGCGCCAAGGCGGTGGTGTTCTACGCGCTCACGCGCGGCCTCCGGGCGGGCGATCGCGAGCGCATCGTGCTGCGCGGCCCGGACGGCACCGTCCTCGCCAAGGACACCAACGCGCTTTCCGACGCCAGCGCCCAGCGCATCCGCTACATCGGCACGCGCACGCCCGACGGGCCGGCGCGTGCCTACACCGCGCGCTACACCGTCACGCGCGGGAACGGCGACGAACGCCAGCCCGTCGTGGACGTGCGCCGCGAGCTCAGCGTTCGCTGAGTTGCCGCATCGCGCCGTAGCGGCCGAGGATGCGGGCGTAGGTGCCGTTCGCCTTGATGCGGCGCAGGCCCCGCGTCAGCGCGCGGGCCAGCCGCTCGGCCTCGGGGTTTTTCTCACTGAGCGCCACGTGCAGGTCCGGTGTCATCAGCGCGGGATGCAGCATCCGGTAGGCCGAAGGCTCCGCGCCCATGCGAGCGGCGTGGTGGCGGAAGACGCTCTCGACCATCGCGACCAGCTCGACCCGATCGCGCAGCAGGGCGTCCACCGCCGCTTCCGGGTTGGGATACCGCACCTTGTCGAGCTGGGCAGCCGTTTTGAACGGCTTGGGGTAGCCCCAGCCTTCCAGCACACCGATGCGGTGGCCGCGCAGCCTGGCCAGGGTTTCGTAGCGCCGCAGCTCGAAGGTCTCGTGGGCCATCAAGCCGACGCGCATGCTGTAATACGGTTGCGTGTAAGCGTAGTGCCGGTCGCGCGCCTCGGTGTACCAGGCCGCCAGCAGGCCATCGTAGGAGCCCGCGCGCGCCATGGCCTTGGCGCGCTTCCACGGCATGAAGGTGACCTCGGCGGTATGGCCCGCGGCCTTCGCCGCAGCCTTGATGATGGCGGGGCTGGGACCGCCCTCGGGCATCGACGGCCCCTGGACCGGGGGCCAGGGGTTGGTGACCAGCCGGATCGTGGCCCCATGCGCCGGCGCCGCCGCCAGGGCCGCGGCCATCAGGATCGCACTCGCCACGCGGAAAAACACCACTCCCCCGGTCAACCGTTAGCAGGGCAAGCAAAGATACGCCGGGGGATGCTGACCTGCAACAAACAGGTGTGTGATCCGGGTTAACGGACGAGCCGCGAGCCGCCGAAGCCGACCGAGGCCGTGCCGATGTCCTGACACTCCTGCGGGAAGTCGGCGCCGGCGTTGCCCAGGAAGCTCACGCGCTCCGCGACCACCTGGAGGCAGTCGCGGCTGTCGGGGGTGCCGCGGAAACTGAGCGTGGTGTCGGGGAAGTAGAAGGCGCCATCCACGGTCATGTTGGCCGTCCCGGCGATCTGGCTGCCACCGCCCTCGTCGCCGCGGCGCATCATGGCGATGCCGCGGGTCGGGCCGCTGTCGGGCGCGGTCAGCTCGATGTCGGGCGAGCCGGAGATGTTGATGTCCGGGTCGCGCGAGACGATCGTGACCCCATCCCCGGTTACGCTGGCGGCGCCGCTGACCGAAAGGTTGCCTTCGAGGACGTAGACCCCCGGTTCCAGCTCGACCTCGCCAGCCCCGGAGATGGACAGCCCGTCCGGATAGACGCCCGGCTGCAGCGTGGTATCGCCCGGCGGCCCGCCGCCGACATCCGCGCTGGCCGTCGGGCTCACGTCTTCGGGAAGGTCGCTGAAGTCGCGGCGCGCGTAGGGGTCGGGCAGCGGCGCCCCGGCGTTGACGATGGGCTGCTGCTCGCTCTCCACGACGCCGTGCCGGTCGTCCTTGCCGCCGGCGAGATAGAGGGATTGCAGGCTCGCGTCCGCCGCGGCGCCGTCGACGTCCAGGGCGTTGGCGGAAGTCGAGTTCGCCGCGAAGCCGCACGACGGCGCGTTGATGTCGATCGAGCCCGTCATGCGGATGCCGGCGCCGCTGTCCGCAAGCGAGAGCACGCACGCCGAGCCGTCCGACAGCTGCGCGGCAACGGCCGTGGCCGTGATGTCGCTGCGCGCGACGCCCAGGATGGGCGCGAGCGCCAGGTCCAGCGGATTGCCGTTGGCGCGCGAGCGCCGCGTCGTCACCCGGACCGCGTTGGCGTTGCGGACGGCGGCGTTGCTGAAGCTCGGCGAGTTGCCGTCCTCACTGGCCCACTGGCCGATCACGATGTCGTCGGCCTGCAGGATCTGGCCGTGGTCGGCCGGGTCCATGTTGGCGCGCGCGTAGTCCAGCGCCACCGCCTCCACCTTCTGCGGGTTGGCGATGCGCGAGACCGAGGCGCGCGCCGCCGCGTCCGCCGCCGCCTGCAGCCGGGCGCGAACGACGCTGATGTGGGCGATGTCCACACCCACCGCGCCGGCGCCCAGAAGCACCGGCAGCGACACGGCCACCAAGGGCAGCACGGCGCCGCGCTCGCTCCGCGTCAGCCGGCGCAGCGTGGGGAACCACCGGGTCAGCCTGGCCATGCCTTCCTCCCGCGCCACCGTTCGCCCCAGCGCACGCACGGCCGAATCGCCGTATGGACGACTGCGCCGGGAGTGAGTGCCGTCGTGTCGATCCTGACTGGGTAAAAGGCTGTGGCGAATCCGCGTCCGGGTCAAATACGGGTTTTTGACGGCAATTTTGCCGGACCTGAAGCAGAATGGATTTGACGGATATTGTTGTCGTTGCCCACGGGACCGCGCGATCACCGCATGTCCTTGTCCAGCGCCGAGGCCGCGGCGGCGTAGGCGTGGTTGATCGTCTGCGCGAACCACGGCGGCAGGCCGCTGGTGTCGGGGTGGGCCGCCTTCATGGCGTGCCGGTAGGCCCGCTTCACGTCCTCGATCGTGGCCGTGCCCGGGTCGAGCCCCAAGACCTCGAAGGGGTCGGGCAGGGCGTCGGGCTTGCCGGTGGTGCGCCGGTCGGCGGTGTGGGTGCGCTCGCGCCACGCCGGATCAGCGGCGTCCAGGAAGGCTTCCAGCAAGTCCACGTCGTCCTGCAGCCCGTCCGCGCGCACGGCCCGGAGCAGGTCCACGAGCTGGCCGGTGGTCAGCGCGTGGAGGGCCGTGCCCGCGCCGTAGCCGGCGATGCCGACCAGCAGCTCTCCGTGCACCGTGCCGTCGTCGCGCAGTGCCATGCGGACGATCGCGCCGCTCGCCGCGTCCGGCCGGGCGGCGCGGTCGCGTGGGCGATCCGCCGGGCCGTCGGGGTTCACGCCCAGGAAGGTGCAGGCTTCGCGCAGCACCTGGTTTTCCACCTGCTGGCTGATGGAGTCCCCGGCCGCCAGCGCCGGCTCCACGGGCACGCCGTCGCGCACGGCCGTGTAGAGCCGCAGGCGGCGTTCCAGCTCGTATTCCCAGGCGTAGGCGGCAAGGTCCGCGATGTGGGCGAGCGCCTCGCGCTCGCTGTCGAAGAGGGCACTGGCCAAACGGACCGTCAGCGGGTGGACGCCGACGCTGCCGTGCCGCTCCACGATCTCGAAATCGCCGTGGCGGGCGACCGGGCGGCCCGAGGCCACGCAGCCCGGCCGGAACGGGCCCGTCGGCTCCTCGTCCGGGTGTGCGGTCACGATCTCGCCGTTCGAGGCCTGGAGGTCCGCCCAGCCGCACAGGCGGTAGGTGCCGTCGCCCTCGGCGACCACGACGTCGCTCACGGTTGGTCCCTGCAGGCGTCCCTGCCAGGTCGGCAGCGGGACGTGCCCCGGCGGTTCGCCCGGAAGGGGCGCGCAGTCGCGCACCAGCGCCTCGCGGTAGGTGAAGCCGACCACCTCGCGGCGCTCTCCGTGCTCGTGACGAGCGTGCCAAGCCATGACCGTGGTGTCTGCCGGGTGGGGGCGCATGTCTCGTGAACGATTATTGCGATGCGGACGCGCTTGCCAAGGCCCGAAGGCCGCGAACCGCCACGCTGGCGCAGCTTACGGCTTTGAAGTGAACACGATCTAAACGTTTGGGAAAGCTGCGGCGGGCTACAACGGATGCGACGGCCCACTACCCGCCGGACGGAGGCGGCCATCATGGACGAGCGCGACAATCCGGCCGACCCGGCGGATCTCCGCCAGCGCCTCGACTCCATGGAGCGCTTCATGACGCGGCGCTTCGACGAGCTGTCGGCGGAGGTCAACGCGGCGTCCCAGCTCATCGGCATGGCCGAGGACACCGTGAAGGCGCGCTTCGGCGAGGTCATCGAGCTGATCGAGGCCATCTCGCGCCAGCCCGACGGCCAGGGGCAGGCCGGCGTGGAGCTGGACGCCGTGGTGAAGATCACCGAGGACGCCGCCAACCGCATCCTGGACGCCGTGGACCGCATCGCCGCGCGCCTGGACGACGAGCGCATCTGGGCCGACCCGGAGCAACGCCAGCAGGCCCTGTCCGCGATGCGCGACGACGTCCAGGAAATCCTCATGGCCTGCTCGTTCCAAGACCTGACCAGCCAGCGCATCCGCGCGGCCATGGCGAACCTGGAAGAGATCGAGGACCGGCTCAGCTCCACGCTGACGAAGTTCGGCATCGACGCGGAGGCGTATCAGACCGGCGGCGCACGCTTCGCGGGCCGGGTGTCGTCGCAGGGGGAAATCGATCAGCTCTTCAACGAAGGGGAGCAGCCCCCGGCCGCGGATGACGGCGCCCGATCCGATTCCACGCCCAATCGCTAACGGCCCAGCGGCCATCCACCCGCCCCGCTTGTCAAAGGCCGCGCTGGCGGGTATCAGCCCCCCGCTTGCATCGGTGCGCGGTGCGCCGGCGCGATGCCCGCATTTCGTTTTTGGAAGGACGAACGACCATGATCCTCCTGACCGAGAACATCCGCAACGTGTCCCTCTCCAACGGCCTCGTCCGGGTGGAAACCATCGCGACGAGCGCCGACGGCCAGGAGACCACGACCGGCGAGATCGTGATTCCGGCCACGCAGTACGGCGCCGTGGTCGAGGCGCTGCGCCGCTCCGGCGAGCAGCTGCAGCAGCGCGTGCAGGATCAGCAGGGCGAGACGGGCGGCGAAACCGCCTGATCCCGCACCTCGCGGGGCCGACGCCGCTCGCTCGGGGCCGAATCGCTCCAACCCCCTATTTTTACGCTCCGCCGCGCGGGGAGGCTCGCCAGCGCGTGCCCTTGGAGTGTGCCTTCGCCGGGGCCGCGTGTGCGCGGCGCTTGTCCGCCCAGCGGGTAACAAGACCGGCCCGGTCGCGCGCGACGGGTGATCTTCTCGTGCGCCCGTGTGGATGCAAAGTTGCATAGAGTGTTGCTCAACCCCGCTGGTGTGCTAAGCTGATCCGTGTGATCGGTCGAATGAGGCACCCATGACGGACGGCCAGGCATCCCCGGCCCCGCGCAACGACATCGTGCTGAGCGGCGAGGCGCAGACTCTCGTGGTTCCCTTCGCGGCGGACGTGGCCGGGACGGGCGCGCCGGAAACCGTCGCCGTGGCGCGCGGCGCCGACGTGCGGTTCGCGGCCAACACCGACGACGCGGTCGCCCTGCCGGGCGCGCTCGCCGACTACACCTTCTCTGCCGCCGGCAACACGCTGGTGGCTGAAGGGCCGGACGGCACGGTCGCCCGCATCGGGCTCAACGCGCCGGCCGCGCTGCGCTTCGACGACGGCACCGCGACAGCTCGCCTCGACGTTACGGATGGACGGCCCGCCGTTATGCTGGGTGGCGAGTCCGTCGCGAATGGCGTCGACGCCGCGAACGTCGCGTTGGCGACGCCGTCGCCGGGTGGGGGATCGGGCGCGTCCAGACGGCCCAACGACATCTTCCTGAACGGGGCGGACCAAACGCTCCGGGTTCCCTTCAATGCGGACGTCACGGGGACCGCCGCCGCGGAAACCGTGCAAATCGCCAGCGGTGCCGCCGTGAATTTTTCCGCCGGGGACGGCGACCGCGTCGCGTTGGCGGGCGAGCTCGACAGCTACGACGTTGCCAGCCGCGGCAACCAGCTGGTTCTGGAAAACGGCGGCACGCGGGCGGCGATCGGCCTGAACGGGGAGGCGACGCTGGCGTTCGCGGACGGAAGCGCCTCGGCTTCGATCGCGGTGACGGACGGGGCCGCAGCCGTCACCCTCGGTGGACGGACTGTGGATTCGGGGTTCGATGCCGGGTCCGTGTCGCTGGATGCGGACGGTGCTGCGGACAACGCGCCAGGCACGCAGGATGGTGGGCTGCCGCCCGTGCCGGCTGCGACCGGCCGGGGACTCGTGCACACCGGCACCCCGGCGGCCGATCTCATCGAAGGCAACCAGGACGGCGGCACCATCGCCGGGAATGGCGGTTCCGATCGTTTCGTCTTCGACAACGATCCCACCGGCGTCACGATCACCGATTTCGCCGTTGACGATCAACTTTTCTTGACGGGCGGCCGGACGGCGGCCGACATCTCGATCGGCAACGGCGATCGGGCGGACGGCGACGTTCAGGTGTTCGCAGGCGAAAACACGCAGGTCACGCTGAGCAACATCGACCCGGCCCGGGACGACGCGGTTTCGGACCTTGCAAGCTTTCGCGACGTTTTCGGCGAGCGTGCGCTCGGTTTCGGGCAGGCCGACTCGGATCTGGCGGCCACACCGGATGCGACCGCGCCGCTCGAGCTCAGCTTCGATGCCGAAACGTCCGGTTTCTTCGACGGCCATCGCGAAGGGCTGACGGACGCCTTGCAGGAGGCCTGGTCGGCGTGGCAAGCGCACCTGGACGCCGCCGAGGGCGCCGACGTCGAGATCGAACTGCGTGAAACTGGGCCCGATCAGGTCGGCAATGCCCTCGCGGCTACGCAATCGATCGTCTCGCCCGATGTGCCGAGCGTTCCGACCGGCGATCTCTTCAACGGGCGAGAAGCCCGTCTGCCCGGCGTCGTCTCGGAGTTGCGCACCGGCGCGGATCCGAACGGTGATGCGCCCGACATCGTCATGGGCCTGCAGGAGTCCAGCTTCGACCGCATCGCCTTCGAGCGCCAGGCGGACGGGACGGTTCCGGACGGGCAGTTCGACGGCCTCACGGTGCTGATCCACGAACTGGGGCACGCGCTGGGTTTCGACGGCTCCATCAACGTCGGGCCCGATCGGGCGGACGGCGTGGCCTCCACCTTCGACCAGCACATCAGCACCAACCGTTTTACGGGCGGCTTTGAATTCGACGGTCCGGCCGTTTGGGCGGTCAACAACGGTCCCGTGATCTTCGGGCCGAGCGATCCCTACCACATCGGCGGCGACGACGACCTGATGGTTGGCCAAATCGATCCCAACGAAACTCGTGAGATTTCCCAGGTGGATCTCGCCATCCTGGCGGACGCCGGGGTCCCGGTGAGCGACAGCGCGCTGCCCGCCAGCGTGAGCGACCCACTCGCCGTGGCGTGATCTCGCCCGGTCCTTTTTTCCCCTCTCTGTGCCGAGCCCACGATAAACCGTGCGGACCAAAAAAAGGGGCCGGCTCTCGGTGAGCCGGCCCCCAAATGATGCGGGATCAGAGGCAACCCGGTGTTGCCGGCTGCCGGCGACGGCACGCAGCCGCCGCCGACGCGCCGCGGGCGTTAGCCCGTGATGAAGTCGCTGGGCGTGAAGCTGCCGATGACACCGGAGAAGCCGGAAACCTCGAGGATCAGATCGTTGGAATCGATCGTCTCGTTGTCGTCGAGGTTGATCGCCAGCCAGTCGTCACCGTTCAGGTCTCCACCGTCGGCTTCGAGGAGCTGGACCTCGATCACCCCGGTCTGGTTGTCAAAGTTGGCAATGCTGTCCAGGTCGGACAGGAAGCTGTCCGTGTTGACCGTGCCCTGCGGAAGATTGACCCCGTCGGGCTGGGTCTCGGTGCCGCGGGTGGCGCCTTCCGGCACGATCTCCACATCCTGGCCATCGACGCCGTCGATCCCGGAGATGTCGATCTTGTCCGGGTTGGGTGCCGGCTCGGCCCCGGAGTCGTTGACGTTCAGGCTGCGCAGGACGTCGACGTCGTCACCCGGACCGTTGCCGTTCACGTCCGTGGAATCGGTGACGGAGTCGTAGACGAAGGTATCGGTGTCGGCGCCGCCGGTCATGGTGTCGCGGCCTTCGCCACCGTCGATGATGTCGTCGCCGTCGCCGACGTCGATGGTGTCGTTGCCGGCACCGCCACGCGCCGTGTTTTCGTTCTGGTCCTCGCCGACGATGTCGCGGCGGTTGAGGGCGAACAGCTCGTCGTCACCGGCGCCGCCTTCCAGCGTGCCGTTGTTCGAGCCCGCGTCGAGGATGTCGTCGTTGGGCGAGCCGATGAGCTCGTCCTCGCCGGCCCCGCTGACGACCTCGACCCCGGAATCGCCGGAGAAGTTGCTCAGGTCGATGGAGACGTCGCCCGTCATCTCCACCACGCCGGGCTGGATGCCGCTGGCCTCGATCGCCTCAAGGTTCGGGGTCGAGCCGTCGGCGGTGAAGGAAACGGCGCGGTTGCCCTCCAGCAGCAGCTCCTGGAGCCCGTCGGCGTTGGAGAGGTTCAGCTCGTAGCCGTCGTCATTGCCGGCGGCGTCGCTCTCGTCGCTGTCCTCGGCGAACAGCTTGACCTCGCTGAACCCAGGGGTGGCGAGATCCAGGTTCTGCGTGCCGCCGTCGGTGACGTCGCCCTCGGCGTAGACCTCCAGCACCTCGAGGCCTTCGCCGTCGGTGCCGGGGCCCTGGAGGGTCAGCGTCTCCTGGAAATCGGCGAAATCCTCGATCCGCAGCGTGGCGCCGTCCTCGAAGCCGGAGACGGTGCGCGCCGCGCCGCTCAGGGCCGCCTGCAGGATCAGGCCGTTGGCGCCGAAGTTGGAGACGTCGAAGTCGCCGCTCTCGTCGCTGCCGAGATTGGTCAGCACGCCGACGGTTTCGATGTTGCTGATGGCGTCCAGGCGGGCCGGGTCCTCGGAGAGGTCGTCCACATCACCGGCCGTAAGCGCCAGAACGTCGTTGCCCGCGCCGCCGTTGATCGTGTCGTCGGCGGAGACCTGGTCGCCGGCCAGCAGCACATCGTCGCCAGCGTAGCCCAGCACGTTGATCGTGTTGGTGGCGTCGCGGAAATCGATGCGATCCTCGCCACCGCTACCGGTGATGTCGGCGCCGGCAGCCATGTCGCCGGTGGTCACGTCCAGCCCGCCGGTGGCGCCCGCGGCGTCCACGGTGTCGAGGTTGCTCGCGTTGGCCGCGAGCGCGCCGGCCACGGTGATGGCGTTGTCACCCGTGACGTTGAGGCGCGTGGTCTGGTTCAGGTCCAGGCTCGCCACCTCGCTCGGCGCCCGCTCACCGCGCAGGTTCACGGTTTCCACCCCGTCGGCGCGCAGGGTGTTCACGTTCGAGCCGGAGAGGTCGATCGTGGCGTTGTTGCCGCTCGCCTGGGAATTGGTGAAGTCCGTGCGGACGTCCACCTCGCCGTCGCCGCCGCGCACCGTGGTGAGCGTGCCCGTGCGGTAGTTGGCGCCGGTGAGCGTCACCTGATCCCCGGACTCGCCCGTGGGGTTGCGGACGTAGACCTCTTCGGTGCCGGTGATGTCGTCGAAGTTGAGCGTGGTGGTGGAGCCGCCGGTGCCGTCCCCGTTCACGCCGAAGCTGATGTCCTCGACGTCGTTGACCGTCGGCGCGATGGTTTCGTCGCCGTCCAGCGTCTCCGTGACCCGCAGGGTGTCGCTGCCGGCGCCGCCGTCGATGACGTCGCCGTCGCCCAGATCACCGTCGCTGGTGCCCAGAATGGTGTCGGCCTGATCGGTGGTCTTGTCCTCGGGGATGAAGGTCCCGGGGTCGACTTCGTCGTCACCCTGGGTGAGCTGGATGGTCTGGCCGGTTTCCCGAGCTTCGGAGGTCGCCGCGGCGTCGAGCGTCACCGCGCTTTCGTCAAAGCCGGCCGTCGGGACATCGAGGCCGCCGAGCTGAACCTGCAGCGCATCGCCGCTGGTATCGACGCCGGCCGTGGTGCTGCCGTCGGCGAAGCGGATCTCGGTGTCGCCGTTGAGGGCGACCGTGACCTCCTCGCCGTTCACGTCCTGGTCGTCGAATTCGATCGTGTTGCCCTGGGCGGTGATGTCGAAGTCAGCGATGCTGCCGGCCAGATGGACGACGTCGCTCGCCCCGCCGGCGCTGGCGTTGAAGTTGGTGACGTTCGCCCCCTGATTGGCGATGATGCCTTCGCTGGCAGCGGTGCCGACGACGTTGACGCTGTTGCCGCCGGCAATCGTCCGTACACCCCCACTCTCGTCGAGTACGAGCCGATCTGCCATTTTGATCCTCTCTCTGGTTTGGTTTCGAATGGCGAGCCCTGCGGCCGTGCCACAGGGAACGGCCCGGTTCCCCCAACCCGTGACCGTAGGGCTCCCACGATGCCGTTAAACGCGCCAGAATTGAAGAGGCGATCCGCAGGCTTGCGCTTCGGGTTGCGAATTCCGCGGCGATTCCAGGGATTTTGCGGGCTTGTGGGCGCGGGCGCAGTCCTTAGCACGATCCTCGTTGCGGCACGCCCGGCGCCAGCCGAGGGCGTGGCCCATCGGGGCCCGCGGGCCGCGGTCGGCCGGATCGTCGTCGCCGGCGAGCCGGTCTGCACCGGCGTCCTGATCGCCGAACGCCGCGTTCTGACGGCGGCGCACTGCGTCGTGAAAACCGGGGCAAACGCCGTTTCTACGGGGACGGTCAGCTTTGCGGCGGGCTGGCGCATGGGCGCCGCCGCCGGGCGCGCGGGGGTCGCGCGCATCCGCTTGCCGGCGGGCTACCGCCGTCCCGACGGGCCCGACAGCCTGGACGCGCTTCAAAACGACGTCGCGCTTCTGGAGCTTACGGATCAAATTTCCGTGAAACCCCTCCGGTTGGCGGATGACGGACCGGACGAGGCCGGCTTCACGGCCGTCGGCTACCCGGCGCATCGGCCGCGCGGGCAGACCGTGCAGCACGCCTGCACGGTCACGCCCGAAACAGCGGGCAAGCCCGTCTGGCGCACCACCTGCTTCGCCGTCGGCGGGGCGTCCGGGTCGCCGCTGTTGCGGGACGTCCACCCGCCGACGATCCTCGGCGTTATCGTGGCGCGGGATCCGCGCACGGCCCTGGCCGTGTCGGCCGCGCGCATCCGCCAGCTTTTCCCGGACGCGCTGCGCCGCTGACGGCGCGCATGCACGCCGATGCATCACGTCCGCGCGGAATGCGGCTAAATCATCCCCGTTCCGGTTGTGCCGGGCCATACCGCTGTGCACACTCGCGCGCACAGATCGCAGCAAAATCATTTTGATCGCGCGTTGGGTGCCGACCACGGCGCCACGGCGCGCCGGACGGAGCCGAAAACGGCATGCAGCCACGCGACCTCGTGGTCCTGTCGGGCGAGACGCAGACGGTCGAGATTCCCTTCCGCGCCCGGGTTGCGGGCACGGCGGCGGCGGAAACGGTCCGCGTGCCCAGCGGCGGGGATGTGCGCCTACAGGCGGGCGAGGGCGATGCCGTCCGCCTGCCCGGTGCGCTGGACGCTTACGACGTCAGCGCCAGCGGCAACCAACTCGACCTCGTCCGCGACGACGGGACGCACGCCGCGATTTCGCTCAACGCCCCGGTCAGCGTAGGCTTCGACGGCGGCGCCGCGACGGCCCGGCTCGATACCAGCGGTGCGCGCCCCGTGGTCACCTTGGGGGACGTTCCCGTCGATTCGGCCTTCAATCCGGGCCGGGTTGCGCTGACCGAGCCCGCCGCGGACGCCCCGCCGGCCGCCGGCGGCAACGGCGTCTTCCTCCGCGCCGGCCCGGGCACCGTGACCGTTCCCTTCGACGCGCGCGTGACCGGCACGGCGGCGGCCGAAACCGTGCGCGTGCCAGCCGGCGCGTCGGTCGAGGTGGTCGCGGGCGGCGGCGACCGCGTGGCGCTTCCGGCCCCCTTCGATGCCTACACGGCCAGCGCATCGGGCAACCAGTTGACCCTGACGAACGGCGAGACGCGCGTGCGCGTCGCGCTCAACGCCACCAGCGAGATCGCCTTTGCCGACGGGACGGCCACGGCGGCGGTCCGCGTCATCGACGGCGTCGCGACCCCGGTGCTCGCGGGTCGCCCGGTGGGCCCCGACGGCGCGCCCGACGCCACGGCGCCGGATTCGCCCGCCATCTCCAGCCTGGCCGGCGGGGTCGAGGCGGGCGCGCGCGGCGTCGGCGCGAACGGCCAGGTTTTCGTCGCCGGCGAAGGCCCGACGACGGCGGTGCCGGCGAATGGCACCACGCTCACCGTGGGGCTGGACGGCCGCGGGCGCGTCACGGCCGCCAACGGGGCGGAGCTGGTGCTGGCGGCCGACAGCGGCCGCAACCTCGTCGTCGGCGCGCGGGACGGCGCCGATGGGCGCGTCGATCTGCGCGGCGACGGCACCCGCCTGAGTGCGCGTGGCGCCGAGAGCAGCATCATCGTCGGCGACGCGGGATCGGGCACGCTGACGCTCCGGGACGGCGCCGCCGCGGCGGCCCGCGATCTGTTGGTGGGCCGCGCCGGAACCGGGGAGGTCACGCTCGCGGGCCCGGAGGTCCTGTTCACGGTCGGCTCGGCCGACGGCGGCTCGGGGTTCGCGGCGGTCGGGGGTGCGTCCGGCAGCCGCGGGACGCTCACGGTGCGCGATGGCGGCACGGTGGCTTTCGACGCTGCGGCCGGCGACGGGCCGAGTCTCGTGCTCGGGCAGGACCCGGACAGCCTGGGCAGGCTGATCGTTGAGGGCGCGGACAGCGCGGTTCGCTTCACGCGTGACAGCGCACCCGAAAACATGGGCCCGGGGGCGATCGTCGGTGCGGGTTTGGGCCGCGGTGTCGCCCGGATCGCGGACGGCGGCGAGCTGGCGGTCACCGGGCCCGGCGCCGGTCTGACGGTCAGCGCGGGCAACCCTGCCGCCAGCACCGCGCCGGCCGCGGACGTGCCGGTCGAGCAGAGCGCGTTGACGATCCGCACGGGTGGGGCGGTGACCGTCGGCGGTCCAGCCGACCCGGCCAGCACGGCGAACGCCCGCCTCGCCATCGGCTCCGGCCCGGTCGCGGACGGCGCGCTGACGGTCGCCGGGGCGGATGCGCGGCTGAGCGTCGACGGCGCGGTGGCGCCCACCCTCGTGGCCGGCGGCGCCGGGCAGGGCAGCCTGACGGTGCGCGAGGGCGCGCGCGTGGACGGCCGTTTCCTCTTCGTGGCCAACCAGGACGGCACGGGTCAGGTCACGGTCGAGGGCGCGGGCAGCACGCTCGAGCTCGCCGGGGTCGCGGGGCCGGGCGCGGGCACCCTGGCGGGAGCCGGCGCCAGCGCCCTGGTGGGCGGCACCGGCATGGGCAGCCTGACCGTGCGCGACGGGGGCAGCGTCGGCCTCAGCGCCCCCGAAGGGGCGGCGCCGCTGGTCGCGGTCGCGCGCGCGGATGGCGCCGTGGGCACGGTCCGCGTGCGCGGCGCCGAGAGCAGTCTGCGTCTGGACGGTCCCGCGCCGGGCGGCGAAGCGCGGGCCCTGCTGACCGTGGGCGAGCGGGGCGACGGCGAGCTGACCGTGGCCGGTGGCGGCGAGGTGGTGGCCGCCGGGGCCAGCGCCGCCCTGATCGCGCGCACGTCCGGGGCCACCGGCCGCGTCATCGTGGAGGGCGAGGGCTCACGCTTCGAGACGGGCGGGGAGTTGCTCGTCGGTGCCGGCGTCGAGTCGGAAACCCGCACCCCGCTGCCGAGCCAGGGCGGCCAGGGGACGCTCGTCGTCGGCGACGGCGGCCGGCTCGCGGCGGGCACCGCCGTGGACGACGCCGGGCCCGACATCCTCGTCGGGGCGTCCGGCGTGCTGCGGGTGGCGCCGGAGGGGGCCGTCAGCGGCGACCTGCGCATCGCCGGCGGCACGCTCGTCCCCGCCGACGGCCCCGCCGTCACGCCTATCGACGGCGATCTCGACCACGCCGGTGCCACGACGCTGGAGATCGACGGCGCCGGGGCGGGCGAGCGCGACCTGCTCGACGTGGCCGGGGCCGCGGCGCTCTCGGGCGAGGTGACCATCGACGTGGCGCCGGGCTTCGCGCCGCAGCCGGGCGACCGCTTCGCCCTCATCGAGGCCGAGGACGCCGTCACGATCGCGGACGAACTCGACCTCCAGACGGCGGGCGTTCCCGACGGCCTCGCGGTGGAGCTGGTCGCCGACGGCGGAAGCCTCTTCGCGCGCTTCGCCGACGACGCCGCCTGATTCAAATCCGGTCGAAAAGATGGCGATCTTTGCGTTGGATTTGGGGGAAAAACCCCGATTCGACAGGACGTTCAGGCAGATGACACACTGAGATCACGTTGACGGCGGCAGGATGCATCCCGCTTGCGCCGACCACATGCGGTCCGGCGCGCGGAAACAGGGACAAAGGAGGTCCACGATGGACAGCAATCTGGTGGTTCTCGGCGGCGGCGATCAGGGCGTATCGGTGCCCTTCGACGCCGAGGTCCGCGGCTCGGCGGGCGCCGAGACAGTCACCGTGCCCGCGGGCGCGGATGTGAGTTTCAGCGCGAACAGCGGCGACACCGTCGCGCTGCCCGGCGCGCTGGCCGACTTTTCCGTGACGCAGGCAGGCAACGGCATCGTCTTGGAGTCCGGCGGCGAGGATGGCACGCGGGCCGTCGTCCGACTCAATGCCGACGTCGACATCCAGTTCAGCGACGGCACGGCGACCGCCGCCTTCGACACGAGTGTGAGCCCACCGCAGGTGCAGCTCGGCGGGGAGCCGCTTGGCGACGGCTTCGACCCGGCCAACGTCACGCTGTCCAGCAACAGCGGCACGGACGGTGACGGGTCGAGCGGCGATGACTCGACGGACGACGGTTCCGGCGACGACGGATCCGGCGGCGACAACGGCGGCAACGAGGTCTTCCTGGGCGGTGGCGCGCAGACCGTGCAGCTGCCGTTCGACGCCGACGTCACCGGCACGGGCGACGCCGAGACGGTTCAGGTCACGAACGGCGCGCAGGTCAGCTTCGACGGCGGCGGTGAGGACCGCGTCGAGTTCGCCGGCGACCTGGCCGACTTCAAGGTGGAGAGCAGCGGCAACGAGTTGAGCGTCTCGGACGGCGAGACCGAGGCCGATATCGCCGTCAACGGCAACGTCGAGATCGCCTTCGCGGACGGCTCTGCCGAGGCCGACATCAGCGCGGAGGGCGGCGGCCCGCCGACCGTGACCGTGGGCGGTCAGGCCGTCGGCCCGGATTTCGATCCCACGCAGGTGAAGCTCGACGCCAAGGGCGCGGCCAAGTTCGACGGCAAGGGCGAGGACGACACCACGGAGGAGGGCGGCCTGCCGCCGCTGCCGTCCGAGGGGGGTCCCGAGCCGGTGCTGGAAGGCACCGAGGCCAGCGAGAACATCGACGGCAATCAGGACGGCGCCACGCTTTCCGGCAATGGCGGTGACGACCGCTTCATCCTGAACCAGGAGGTCACGACCGTCACGATCGACGATCTCAACAGCGGCGACCAGCTCTTCTTCGGGGACGGGGTGACGGCCGCCGATGCCACGGTGAAGAACACCTCCTTTACCGATGGCAGCGTCACCATCGCCGCCGGGGAAACCGCCGCGACCGTCACCAACCTCGGCAGCGACGCCGACAGCACCATCATCGATGCCAGCACCTTCGAGAGCACGATCGGCGGCAACGCCCTGGGCTTTGCGGGCGATGCCGGCAGCGGTGCGGATGACGGCGATACCGAGGGTGACGACGGTGATGACAGTGAGGACGCCGACAGCGGCGACGACGCCGACGCACCGCAGGACCTGACCGGCACCGACGGCGACGACGACCTGGAAGGCGGCGATGGTGACGACACCATCAGCGGCGGCGCCGGCAACGACGAACTCGACGGCGACGGCGGGGCCGACACGATCGACGGCGGCGCCGGGGACGACGAGCTGGAAGGTGGTGAAGGCGACGACACCCTGACCGGCGGCGAGGGCGCCGACACCTTCAGCTTCTCGCTCGAGGCCAATGGTGAGACCAGCAGCGGGGACGACAGCTCCGGCGACGACACGAGCGGTGACGACGGCACCACCGCCAACGCCTTCGTCGCGGCGCGCGCGATGGGCCCGGCCGGCAACAACGGACCCAACAACCTGGTCGGCACCGAGGGGGCGGATACGCTCGACGGCGGCAACGGCCCCGATACCCTGCGCGGCCTTGCCGGTGAGGACGAACTGCTGGGCGGCAACGGCCCCGACATCCTGGTCGGCGGTGCCGGTGACGACACCCTGACGGGCGGCAACGGCCCGACGAACTTCAGCTTCTCGAGCGGTGACGGTGACGACACCGTGACCGATTTCTTCGCCCCCACCGACACGCTCGTCTTCAACCTCGGTGACGAGGAAGACGGCGAGTCGAGCGGCGACGGCACCGAGGACACGAGCGACAGCGACGACGGTTCGAGCGAGGACGGAACGTCGGACGACGACAGCACCTCGGACGATACCACGTCCGAGGACGACACCACCTCGGGTGACGACACGACCTCGGATGACACGAGCACCGACGACGGCAGCACGTCCGATGACGACGGTGACACCGAGGACGATGACACCGAGGATGACGACGGCGACACCGAGGACGACGCCGAGGAAGAGGACGACGACGGCCTTGAACTGCCGGACGGTGTCACGGCCGAGGACGGCGAGGCCGGCGTTGTGGTGAGCTACGACGGCGGGTCGGTCACGCTGGAGGGCGTGAGCCTGTCGGACCTCGGCGAGGGCAACGTCGCGACCACGGATGACCCGATCGCGGACCTCCGCGATGATGAGGAGGAAACCGAGGACGACGAGGCCGAGGACGACGAGACGGAAGACGAAACCGAAGACGAGACGGAAAACGAGGACGAGACCGACGAGGGTGACGGCGAGGATGCCGAGGCCGCGGGCCACGGCAGCGACACCATCACCGATTTCGAACTCGGCACGGACACGATCGAGTTGGACGACACACCCGAGGACTTCGCCCTGGAGGATCTCGAGGTCGCCGAAGCCGGCGGCGAGGGCGAAGACGCCGGCGTGGTCCTCAGCCATGACACCGGCGAGATCACGGTCCTCGGCGGCGACGTTTCCACCGAGACGCCGCTGGCGGACTACGTGACCATCGCTTGACCCCCTTGTCCATGGGCGGCGCCACCGGCAGCGCCGCCCGTCCGCCGCCCGCAACCGGCCGGGCGGCCAAGAAGAGCCCCCTCCCGTGCCGTGCGACAACCGTTCGGCCCGCCACCTCGGCGGGCCGCTTTTTTTGTTTATTCCGCGCCGGACGAAGCCGCGCTGCCGGCTTCATCGCCGGTCGGCGGCTGGGCGAAGCGCTTGGCCTTGCGGATGCCCACCATCTTGATCAGCACCGGCGCGGGCAGGGCGACGACGACCACCGCCATGGCGATGTAGTTCAGCATCCCCACCGGCTCTTGGCTCACCGCCGCGGTGGCGAGCGCGCAGACGAACCACGCCAGCGCCAACCCCAGGATGACGCCCAGCCGGCTGCCGGTCGTGGCTTTCTGGCACAACTCCAGGTAGTGCTTGACGAAGGCGTCGCGGCCCATTGCCACCTTGTCCGACGCTGGCGCCGCCTTCTGCAGGTGGGCGTAGGCCTGCTCCGCGGACCTTCGCCATTCGGGCCGGCGGCGCATGGTGATGATCGCGTCGAACACCATCAGCAGGATCACCATGCCGAGCAGGAGCCAGAACATCGCTAGGTCCTCCCGAAGGCTATCAGCCTTCGTCTGTCTTGGATTTCATCTGGGTCAGGTTGGTGCGCGCCGCTTCCGCCGCGGGTGAGGTGGGCGCCACCTCCAGCAGGCGCGTCCACGCCTGGCGCGCGGCGTCCTTGTCGCCCTGCAGCCGGTGCAGGATGCCCTTTTCCAGCAGCGCCTCGGGGTTGCGCGGGGCCAACTCGACGGCCGTCTCCGCGTCCTCCAGCGCCGCCTTGAGGCGATCCAGGTGGCGCAGCGCGCTGGCGCGGTAGACGTAGACCATGGCGTTGTCGGGCGCCTTGCTCTGCGCGCGGTTGAGGTCCTGCACCGCGCCCGCGTAGTTGGCGCGCTGGAAGCGCACCATCGCCCGGTCGACCCACAGCTCGGCGTTGTCCCGGTTGAGGTTGAGCGCCTTGCTGTGCGCCGTCTCCGCCTTCTCCAGCTCGCCCGCCAGCAGCCACGCCTGGCCGGCCTGGGCCATGGCTTCCGCGCGCATGAGGGGGCCGGAGTCGGTGTCGAGCGTGCGCGCCAGCTCCTCCAGCCGCTTGGCCGCGGCCGTGTGCTGGCCGTCGTTCAGCAAGGCCACCGCCAGACAGTGCCGCGCGGGGTCGCCGCCGCCCTGGGCTTCCCAAGTGCGCGCACGGCCGCGCGCCTTTTCGGGGGTCTGGGCCGCCAGGCGAAGGCAGTCGGTGTAGCGCTCCGCCGCCTTCAGCTCGTCGGACTTCGGGGCGTCCGCCGCGTCCGTTTCGGTCTGGGCGGGCGCGGGTCCCGCCGCCAGCAGCGCCAGCGCCACCAGGGGCGCGATCGTCTGCCCGTGCCGCATGCCGGCTCTCCATCTTGCTCCGGTCCGCTGGTAGACCCAGTTTCGCGCGACCGCAAGTTCACATCCGACCGCGCTGCGCAAGGACCGCATCATGACCGATCACACGCCGCGCATCTTCATCTTCGGCATCGGCTACAGCGCGCACCGCCTGGCCCAGCGCCTGCTGGCGGCCGGGTGGCAGGTCGCCGGCACCGCGCGGACGGCGGAGAAGGTGGAAGCCCTGCGCGCCGAGGGTATCGACGCCCAGGTCTTCGACCGCGACCGCCCGCTGGCCGACGCCGATGCCGCGCTCGCGCGCGCCACGCACCTGCTCAGCTCGGTGCCGCCGGACAAGGCCGGGGACCACGACGCGGTGCTGGACCAGCACGGCGACACCATCGCGCGCGCGGCCGACCGGCTCGACTGGGCCGGCTACCTCTCCACCACGGGGGTGTACGGCGACCGCGACGGCGGCTGGGTGGACGAGACGAGCGCGTTGCGCCCGACCAGTGAGCGGAGCGAGCGTCGCGCCCACGCCGAGGGGCGATGGCGTGCGCTGTACGCCGACCACGGGGTGCCCGTCCACGTCTTCCGGCTCGCCGGGATTTACGGGCCCGGACGCGGGCCGATCGAATCCGTGCGCCGGGGCACGGCGCGGCGAATCCACAAGCCGGGGCACGTGTTCTCGCGCATCCACGCCGACGACATCGTGCGGGTTCTGGAAGCCTCGATCGCGCGGCCCAACCCCGGCGCCGTCTACAACGTCTGCGACGACGAGCCGGCGGCGCCGCAGGACGTCACCGCCTATGCCTGCGAGCTGCTCGGCGTGAACCCGCCGCCCTTGCAGGATTTCGACACGGCGGAAATGTCGGAGATGGCGCGCACCTTCTGGCGCGACAACAAGCGCGTCGCGAATGCCCGCATCCACGACGAGCTGGGGGTCGAGCTGGCTTATCCGACCTACCGCGAGGGGCTGCGGGCGCTGGTGGCCGAAAACGCGGCATAAAAAAGCGGCGGCCCGGTTCCCCGGACCGCCGCCCGTTCTGGTCGATGCCGCGCGGCCCCGCGCGGCCGTCGTCCAGCTTAGACCGCGTGCAGGTTGCCCGCGGCGGTCTTGCCCTTGTCGGTCACGAGGTCGTAACCGATGCGCTGGCCCTCTTCCAGACCGGTCATGCCGGCGCGCTGAACAGCGGTGATGTGGACGAAAACGTCCTTCCCGCCGTCCTCCGGCTGGATGAAGCCGTAGCCCTTGGTGGTGTTGAAGAACTTCACGGTCCCGGTCGCCATATCGCGATCTCCTGTATCCCGGGTTGGCAGTCGCGCCACCGCGCGCATCGCGGCGGCCGCGGTCTCGAGTCTCGTCACTCCGGGAGCAGGAATCCGATGCGGGCTGTGTCGCCCGCGGGCCCAGGCACGCCAAAGTCACGTCTCAGACAGTCACGGACTGTACGCACGTTCGGCCGGGAAGCAAAGGGTTTTTTTGCCGTGCCGTCGGTTTTCCCGAGGCCTCGCGCGCGGCGGGGCGATCGGGCCCCCGATTCAACGTATTCGCCAGAGGGATTGCGCCGAAAGCGAAGTCCTGGTTCGATCCGCGAAGTTTCGGGAAGGATGCGTTCGTTAAAAGGCCAATCGACCGCTCGATGGATGCGGGACAATCGGCAAAACGGATTGCGCGGATTTTTCCCGATCATCGACGGTGACCCGCGTGCCACGAAGTCGCCCAAGCGGCGACGCTTCTTCCCTCGCGTACACGGAGAGGCGGTATGCCGATTATCCCGATCGTCGTCACGCTGGTGATTGCCGGCGTGGTTCTGTGGCTCATCAACGCCTACATCCCGATGGACAACCGAATCCGCGGGCTGCTCAACCTCGTTGTCGTGATTGTGGTGATCGTCTGGCTGCTCAGCGCCCTGGGCGTCATCGGCGGTCTACAGGCCGCGCCAGCCGCCATCATGCCTTTCACCGGCTGACCACGGAGCGGACACCATGGACACCGCACGCATCAAAGGCCCGTTCAAGCAGGCGACCGGCGCCGCCAAGCGCGCGATCGGCCGGATCACGGGCAACAAGAAACTGGAAGCCAAGGGCCGGGCCGAGACGACCCAGGGTCATGTCCAGGAGGCCGCGGGCACCGCGAAGGACGCCGTCCGCGACGCGGGCGACAAGAAATAGCCCATCAGCCGACGCGGCCGGACCCGCCCGGCTCCGCGTGTCAGCACGTCGCCACGACCTCGTTCAGGCCGTCCAGCGTGCGTTCCAGGCGGCGCAGGTCGGCGGGCGCGGAGAGGCGGTGATCCGCGTTCTTCACCAGCGTCACCTCGACGTCCTCGCTGGCCAGCGCCGCCTGCGTCTTCAGCGACCAGTGCCACGGGACGTCGTCGTCGCGCATGCCGTGGATCAGGCGCACGGGGCAGGTGAGGTCGATGGTGTCGCGCAGCAGCAGGTGCTTGCGCCCGTCGTCCACCAGCGCCTTGGACAGCGGCACCGGGTCGCCGTAGGGCGAGGGCATGTTGTACACCCCCTCGCGCGCCAGCGTTTCCCGCGCCGCCTCGTCCAGCGTGGGCAGCAGCAGGTCCTCGGTGAAGTCGGGCGCGGCGGCGAGGCCCACGAGGGCGGCCACGCGCTCGGGCCGCTGCAGCGCGGCGAGCAGCATCATGCACCCGCCCATCGAGGAGCCGACGAGCACCTGCGGCCCTTCCGTAAGGTGGTCGAGCACCGCCAGCGAATCGGCCAGCCACGCGCTCACCGTGCCGTCGACGAAGCGCCCGCTGGACTGCCCGTGGCCCTGGTAGTCGAAGCGCACGAAGGCGCGCCCGCGCTCGCGCGCGTAGGCTTCCAGCGCCGTCGCCTTGGTGCCGTCCATGTCGGAGGCAAAGCCGCCCAGGAAGACGATCCCGGGCGCGGCGCCGGGCGTGCGGTGGTGGGCGATGCGGGCGCCGTGGCCCGTGTCCAGGTAGGCGGGCGCGGCGGTGTCGCTCATGGCGCGGGCTCCTTTTGCCGTCGGGTACGGCGGTAGCACGCCACCGCGTCAACGCGCCAGTGGCGTTGCATTTGCACGCGTCCTATGGTCCCCCCATGTTGCCACAAGGGCATGATAAGGTCGGATCGAAACGATCCGGGCTTGGAGTCATGCCCGTCCATGAATGGCATCGAGCGCGATGGGGCTCGTGGGACAATTCCGCGTCGGCTCATCGCGCTCGCGTCCCGGGGCGAGACGGAGGAGAGCCGTGAGCACTGTTGCCGAGGTGGAGCGCAGTGTGCGCGTGGTGCTGCCGGACGGCAGTAAGCTGACGTTCGACCACGCGCCCACCGGCTTCGAGGTCGCCGAGCGCATCGGCAAGAAGCTCGCCAAGCAGGCCCTGGCGATCAAGGTCGACGGCGAGGTGCGCGACCTGCAGCGCGCGGTGCCGGACGACGCGCACGTGGAGATCGTCACGCGCGGCCACCCGGACGCGCCCGAGCTGATCCGCCACGACTGCGCGCACGTGCTGGCGGAGGCGACGCAGGAGCTCTACCCGGACACCCAGGTGACCTTCGGTCCGCCCACCGAGACCGGCTTCTATTACGACTTCGCGCGCGAGGAGCCCTTCACGCCGGAGGACCTCGAAAAGATCGAGCAGCGCATGCACGAGATCATCGACCGCGATGAGGAGATCGTGCGCGAGGTCTGGGACCGGCAGGAGGCCATCGAATACTTCCGCTCCATCGGCGAGCACTACAAGGCCGAGCACATCCAGACGCTGCCCGACGACGCCGTCATCAGCGTCTACAAGCAGGGCGACTGGCTGGACCTGTGCAAGGGCCCGCACACGCCCAGCACGGCCAAGATCGGTCACGCCTTCAAGCTGATGAAGGTCTCGGGCGCCTACTGGCGCGGCGACCAGCGCAACGAGCAGCTCCAGCGCGTCTACGGCACGGCCTGGGAGACGGAGAAGCAGCTCAAGGATCACCTCCACATGCTGGAGGAGGCCGCCCGGCGCGACCACCGCAAGCTCGGCCGCGAGCTGGGCCTCTTCCACCAGCAGGAGGAGGCCGTCGGCAACGTCTTCTGGCACCCCAAGGGGTGGACGCTCTACCGCCAGATCGAGCGCTACCTGCGCGACAAGCTGGAGCGCGACGGCTACGTCGAGGTGAAGACGCCCCAGCTCATCGATCAGAGCCTGTGGGAGCGCTCCGGCCACTGGCAGAAGTTCCACGACAACATGTTCACGGCGAAGAGCGAGGACGACCACACCCTCGCCATCAAGCCGATGAACTGCCCCGGCCACGTGCAGATCTTCAAGCAGGGCATCACCAGCTACCGCGATTTGCCCTACCGCATGGCGGAGTTCGGCTCCTGCCACCGCTACGAGCCCTCGGGCGCCCTGCACGGGCTGATGCGCGTCCGCGCCTTCACGCAGGACGACGCGCACATCTTCTGCACCGAGGAGCAGATCGACGACGAGACGGTGAAGTTCTGTGCCCTGCTGCGTGAGGTCTACGCCGCCTTCGGCTTCGAGGACGTGACGGTCAAGTTCTCCGACCGCCCGGAGACGCGCGCGGGCTCGGACGAGGTGTGGGACCGCGCCGAGCACGCCCTCAAGTCGGCGGTCGAGCACGCCGGGCTGCCCTACACGCTCAACCCCGGCGAGGGCGCGTTCTACGGCCCCAAGCTGGAGTTCGTCCTGCGCGACGCGCTGGGCCGCGACTGGCAGTGCGGCACGCTGCAGGTCGACTTCGTCCTGCCCGAGCGGTTGGACGCCACCTACGTCGGCCAGGACGGCAACGAGCATCGGCCGGTGATGCTGCACCGGGCGATCCTGGGCTCCTTCGAGCGCTTCATCGCCATCCTGATCGAGGAGCACGCGGGCAAGTTCCCGCTCTGGCTCGCGCCCGAGCAGGTGGTGGTGACGACGATCACCAACGACGCCGACCAGTACGCGGAAGCCGTCGCCAAGCGCATGCGCGCCGCCGGGCTGCGCGTGAAGACGGACCTGCGCAACGAGAAGATCAACTACAAGGTCCGCGAGCACAGCAACCAGAAGGTTCCGGTGATCGCCGTGGTCGGCAACACCGAGGCGGCCCAGGGCACCGTGGCCCTGCGCCGGCTGGGCTCGAAGCAGCAAGAGGTTCTTGAACTGGACGAGGCGGTGACTAAACTCGCCACGGAGGCGCGACCGCCCGCCTCGCCGGAAACGTGATGACCGCTTGACCGGCGCGCGCTCTGCTTCCCGAATGGAGGCGGCGCGCGACCGGCTTGTGGTGATCGCGGCCGCGACGACGCACAACCCAACCGAACGTAGCAACGGAAAAAACGGAGCCTGATCCATAGGAAAGCGACCGCACCAGAGTTCTGCGCCCGCGAGCGACGCGCCGCGCGCCAATCGACAGATTCAAGCGCGCGAAGTGCGCCTGATCGACGCCGACGGGCAGAACCACGGCGTTGTTCCGCTGAACCAAGCTCTGCAGGCGGCGGAAGAGGCCGGCCTTGACCTCGTGGAAGTCTCTCCCACGAGCAAGCCACCCGTGTGCAAGGTGCTGGACTTCGGCCGTTACAAGTACGAGATGCAGAAGCGGAAAGCCGAAGCCCGCAAGAAGCAAAAGACGGTGGATGTCAAGGAAGTCAAGATCCGCCCCAACATTGAAGATCACGACTACAATGTGAAAATCAAGAACATCCAGAAGTTCCTGGGCGAGGGCGATAGGGTGAAGGTCAGCCTGCGCTTCCGCGGGCGCGAGATGGCGCACCAGGACCTCGGCCAGAAGATCCTGAACAAGGTGCGTGACGACGTCGCCGACACCGGCAAGATCGAAGCCGACCCCAAGCTCGAAGGGCGGCAGATGATCATGGTGCTGGCGCCGCGTTAACGGGTCACCGCACCCGTGCTTATTGCGTTAGCGCGGCGAATGACGCTGACACGAAGGCGGAAGGCCGTGCGGTCTTCCGCCTTTTTCATGCCGGGGTGCGTGGCCGACTCGCGCCGTCCCGCCGCTCGGGCCTATGAAAGCCGGCGCACCCGCACTATACCGGCTCCCCAAAGCAGGCGGGGAAGGTCCCCCAGACCGCGCATCGACCGCACGAGCGTCCGGCATGACCGAGAGCGGAACCGACTACCCCGTCGCGCGCACGTTGCAGCTCGGCGTCAACCGGGTGGAAGACCGGCTGGTGCTGATCGCGCACACGGTCAGGGACGGGCCGCGCGCGGCCTGGTTTACGCGGCGGCTGCTGCGCCAGCTGCTCAACCGCTACGCCAGCTTCCTGGCCGAAAGCAGCCCCACGGCGGCCCAGGCGGACCCGGCGCAGCGCGGCGAGATCCTGCAGATGGAGCACATCTCCGCCCTGGAAACCGGCGGCGACGGCGGCGACAATCCGGGCGGGGCCAGCGATCCGGCGGCGCACTTCCTCGTCACCGAAGCGCACCTGCAAGCCCGCAAGGGCGCGATCGTGCTGGCGCTCGACGGCCTGCGGCGCCACGGCGACGGCGCGGACGGCACGGCACGCGAGCGGGTCTGCGCGCTGACCCTCGACCGGCCGAACGCGCACAAGATCCTCGACGTGCTCAAGCGCAAGAGCGACGAGGCCGGATGGGATCTGCCCGCGCCCTCCGACTGGACGGAAGCGCCGCGCCCCACCAAGGCCGACACCGTGAATTAATCGTCCCGGCCGAACGGGCGAACGCCGTCACGGTTTTGCCGCATGCGCGTGCTTGACAGGACGTGGCACGTCGGCGCATCGCCGAACGGCTTTAACCATGAGACATTTCGCGACAAACTTTGAGAGGCCATGACCTGGGGCCTGACGGAAAGTCATCGCGCGCGCAAACGCCGGCGGCGCTGGGCCGTCGTCAAGTGGGTGCTCATCCTCGTCGGCCTAATCGGGGCAGGCGCGTTCGCCTATGCCACGGGGGCCAAGCTCGCCCGAATCGAGGTCCGCGAGCTGGAGGAGCAGGTCGCCGAGCTGCAACGCCGCCTGGACGAGCAGGCGCAGGAGAACGCGCGGCTGCGGCGCGAGCTGGAAGCCACGGAAAACCAGCTTACAACCTGGAAGCAGCGCTACGAGCAGAACGTGCCGGAAGGTGAGCCAGCCGAACTGCTGAAGCTGTTGCGCGCGCGGCTGAACAACGGTGTGCCCGCCGACCGCCTCGAATTCCTGGTGGAAAGCGCCAGCGTCGAGCCCGAGTGCCCCGGCGGCCCCGTGACCAAGCGCTTCATCGTGCAGACGCCGCTGTCCAGCGGCGCCGCCAGCTCGGTGTCCTTCGCGGGCAACACCGTCACGGTGACGGCCACCGGCCAGCCCGCGACCGACGCCCAGGGCCAGCCGCAAGCGTGGTTCGATCCCGCCGCGCCCATCACCGCCACCTTCACGCGCCTGGGCGGCGAGAGCCAGTCGGCCGAGGGCCGCCTGCCGGTCCACCACGCCATGGTCGTGGACGGCCAGGAGCACCGCTTCTCCATCGTCGAGGGCGACGACCGCGCCTTCGCGAAGGTCACCTGGCGGCGCTGCGACTACCCCTGATGGCGGGCGGTGACGCACCGGACGGCGCGGCCCCGGGCGTGTGGCTGGCGCGCGGGGTGTGCCGGGGGCTCGCGGCGCGCGGCTACGCGGTCGTGACGGAGATGCCGCTGGCCGACGGCCGCCGCGCCGACGTGCTGGGCGTGGACGAGCGCGGCGGCGTGCTCATCGTGGAGGTGAAGGCCTCGCGCGCCGACTTCCGTGCGGACGCCAAGTGGGACGCCTACCGCGCCTTCTGCGACCGCTTCGCCTTCGCCGTGCCGCCCGAGTTTCCCATGGACATCCTGCCCGACGAAGCCACCTGCGGCGTCCTCGTGGCCGACGGCTACGACGCCCAGGTGCTGCGCGAGCCGCCCGAACACAAGCTGGCCGGCGCCCGCCGCCGCGCGGTCCTGCTGCGCTTCGCCCGCACGGCCGCCCGGCGCCTGCACCGCGCCATCGACCCCGAAGCCGGCGTGGACGACGGGTGAGCGCTTACGCCGGCGTCGTCCCGGCGTGCCGATCCGCGCGGGCGCCCGCCGCGGTTTCCAGCACCTCGACGAACTGCGGCCCGATGCGCTTCATGGCGAAGGCGCGCTCGGCGTGGGCGCGGCCGGCGGCGCCCATGCGCGCGCGGCGCTCGGGATCACGGCGCAGCGCGTCGGCGGCGGCCAGCCACGCGGCCTCGTCACCCGGTTCCACCACAAGGCCCGCATCGGCGGCGTGCAGTGTGCGCGCGGCGGCGTTGCCCGGCGGCATGGCGGCGAGCACGGGACGCCCGCCGCAGAGGTAGGTCAGCACCTTGGACGGCACCGAAAAGCTGCCCGCTTCCGGCGTCAACATCGCCACAAGGACGTCGGCGGCGGCCATGACGGCTGCCATCTCGGCGAAGGGCACGAAGTCCAACACCATCAGGTTCGTCAGGTGTTCGGCGGCCTTGGCGCGCTCCAGCGCGGCGCGGCCCGGCCCCTGGCCGATCACGACCACGCCCACGTTCGGGTCGTCGCGGTGGGCGCGCGCCAGCGCCGCCAGGTCGTGCGGCTCGTGCTTGAGGCCCAGCGTGCCTGCGTAGACGAAGAGGAAACGCCGGCCCAGGCCGTGGCGCATGCGCCAGCGCGCGCCCGCGTCGCGGCTGTCCGGCGTCAGCTCCGCCACCGGCGCCCAGTTGGGAATGACGTGCGCGCGGTCGGGGTGGACGCCCCGGCCGATGACGGCGGGCAGAAAATCCTCGGTGATCGCGACCACGGCGTCGCTGTCCGCCAGCGCCGCGGTTTCCATGCGGTCGACGAGGCGTCCCGCCACGGGCGCGAGGCGCGGCATCCGGCCCGCCAGCGAGCGCTTCACCGCCAGCGCGTAGATGTCCTGAAGCCAGTAGACGAAGGCGGCGCCGTGGCGGTGCGCGGCCAGTTGCAGGCGCCGCTGCACGAGCGCGCTGCAGTTGCCCGAGAGCACCACGTCCGGCGCGAAGGCGGCGATGCGCTGGCCGGCGCGGCGGGCGTAGGCGCGCTCCTGGACGTAGCGGCGGGCGGGGCGGTACTTGGCGAGGTTGCCCGGCATGGGCACGGCTTCGATCTTCAGCCCCGCCGGGTCGCCGGGCCGCTGCGCCAACCGCCCGCGCGGCGCCTCCACGGCCGGGGCGTAGAGGTGCAGCACGGCGTGCCCGCGCGCCGCCAGCCAGCGGCTCAGCTGGACGGGGAAGGGGTGCCCGCAGTGGTCGTGGACGCACACACGCATGGCGGATCTCGAAACCCGGAATGGCCGGATGGTGCGCCAGGCCGGGTGGCGGGTTCAAGCGGGAGCGGAACGCGATGCGCCGGGCGGTAAAGCTGGCCCGCCTGCTGACGCGGCGGCCGTGGCGGCTGGGGCTGCGCCGCGGCGTGGCGGCGGCGGTGGAGCACGCGAACGCGCTGCGGACGCTGGACGCTGTGACCGTGATCGACGTGGGCGCGAACCGCGGGCAGTTCGTCCTGGCCGCGCGGGCGCTGCTGCCCGGTGCCCACGTCCACGCCGTCGAGCCGCTGGCGGCCCCGGCCGAAGTTTTGCACCGGGTCGCGGCCGCGCTCGGCGGCATCACCGTCCACCGCGCAGCCGTGGCGCCCGAGCGCGGCCGGGCCACGATGCAGGTTCCGGCGCGCACCGACTCCGCCTCGCTGCTGCCCGTGGGCGCGCGGCAGACCCGCGTGTTTCCGGGCACGCACGCCGTGCGCACTGAAACGGTGCGAACCGCGCCGCTGGCCGATCTCGTGCCGTCGGCCGTATTGACGCCGCCGGTGTTGTTGAAACTCGACGTGCAGGGATCGGAATTGGACACACTGCGGGCAAGCACGCACCTGTTGCCACAGATCGACTGGGTGCTGTGCGAGTGCTCGGACGTCGAGCTGTACGCCGGTCAGGCGCTGCGCCCCGCCGTCGAAGCCTACCTGGCGGATCACGGCTTTCAGCCGGTGCGCAGCGACAACGCCGTGACGCATCCCGCCTTCGGCCGCGTTCAGGCCGACGTGCTTTTCGCGAGATACGCCGTCAGCGCGTCCAGCCCGGCCGCCGAGTCCGCCGCCAGCGCCTCGTAGAGCGCGCGCGCCTCGCGCCGGGCGGTGTCCAGCCGCGGCGTCAGGTGGGCGAGGGCGCGTTCGGCCGCCGCGACCGTGGCTCCGTCGCGCGGCAGCACGGTGAGCGCGGGCGGCTGCGCCATGCCGGGCAGGCAGCCACGCCCCGTGGCGATCACGGGAATGCCGCGCGCCAGGGCCTCCAGCACCACGAGCGGCTGGGCCTCGTGGCGGTAGCGGCTGGGCAGCACCAGCACGTCGATTCCGGCGAAGAGCGCGTCCCGGTCGTTGCTGGCGGCGCGGCGGGTCAGGCGCTCGCCCAGCTCGTGGGATGCCGCCGCCAGCACCCCGGCCGCATCGCCGTCCGCCACCGGCCCGGCAACGACGGCCCGCACGTCCGGCGCCATCCGCCGCGCCAGATCGAGGAAGGCGTCCACCCCCTTCGCCCGCGACACCGCCCCGACGAAGCCGATGGTCATGGGGCATTGCCCCGGCCGAGAAACCCTCTCTCCCCCTTCCCCGGCC
Source organism: Limimonas halophila (assembly GCF_900100655.1). Lineage (NCBI taxonomy): Bacteria > Pseudomonadati > Pseudomonadota > Alphaproteobacteria > Rhodospirillales > Rhodovibrionaceae > Limimonas > Limimonas halophila. The sequence goes on along the minus strand of NZ_FNCE01000006.1, from coordinate 44,492 downwards.
CCGGGGAAGGGGGAGACGAAAGAGGGGGTTGGGGACGATGGCCCCGCCACCACGGCCGCGTTGCCCACCACGCGCGTGCGGCGAACCCCGTAGCGCTGGCGCAGCCGCCGCGCCATCGCCGGACACAGCACGACGTGCTCGGTCGCCGGCCCGGCCGCGCGCACCAGCCACGCCAGCGTGCGCCAGCGCCGGTCCAGGTAGGCGAAGCTGTGGTGGTGCAGCGCCACCGGCACGCCGCGCAGCCGCGCCAGCCCCGCGAGCGCGATGACCACGGCCGTCCCGCGCCCCGCCAGCACCGGCATGTAGAGCGCGCGCGAGGGCCGCACCGCCACGGCCGCCAGCGCCCGGGCCACCGCCGGCAGCCGCCGCCCGCCCGCCGGGGCGATGTCGTGCACCGCCACCTTGCCCCGCGCCGCGAGGCGGTCCACAACACACGCGCTCACGCGCGCCTGGCCGTGCTCGGGCGGCGGGAGGTCGGCGATCACGCGGACGGGCGGCGTCATGGCTGGCGACCTCGCGGCGGCGGACCGGGCGGCATCAGCGAACGCCCGCCTGCCGGACGTCTTTCTGGTGGGCGCGATGAAGGCGGGCACCACGGCGGTGGCCGAGGCCCTGCGGGCGCACCCGGCGGCGTTCGTCTGTCCCGTGAAGGAGCCGCACTTCCTCGCCGACCCGGCCTGGCTGGGGCCGGACGCCGACGCGCGCGGCGTTCACGATGCGCGCGAGGTGCTCAAGCCGGACGGCCCCGCCACGCTGCACCACGCCCGGGTGGCCGATCCCGCCACCTACGCCGCGCTCTTCGCGGGGGCAGCGCCGGCGCGGGCCGTGGTGGACGCCTCCACCAGCTACCTGCACGCGCCGGGCACCCCGGCCGCCATCGCCGCCGCGCGGCCAAACGCGCGCATCCTCATCCTGCTGCGCGAGCCGGCCGAGCGGGCGTACGCGCAATACCTCATGGACCGCCGCATCGGCCGCACGCGCCTGAGCTTTGCCGAAGCTCTCGACCGCGAGCCGCGCTATCTGGCGTTCAGCCGCTATGCCGAGGCCGTGGCGCGCTACCTCGACGCGTTTCCGCGCGAGCAGGTGCTGATCCGCACGCGCGAGGCCCTGCGCGCCGACTTCGCGGGTGTTTTCGGCGAGATCTGCCGCCACATCGCCGTCGCGCCCATCGAGCCGCCCGCAACGCCCGTCAACACGGCCGCCGCGCCGCGCTGGCCGGGGCTGAGCGCCGCCCTGCACCGCTCGGGCGCCAAGGCGCTGGCGCGGCGTGTGTTGCCGCGCGGGGTGGCGGCGCGGATCGGGCGCGCGCTGGAAACCGCGCCCGAGCGGACCGGCCCGACGGCCGAGGAGCGCGCGCTGGTGTGGTCGCACCTGGCGGGGGAGGTTCATCGCCTGGAAGCCCTCACCGGCCTGGATCTGCGCCACTGGGCAGACACGCGCTGACCCCGTCCGTGAAGCGGTCGACGTCGCCGGCCGCCGCGTCCGCCCGCGCGGCCTCGGCCATCGCGGCCCAGCGATGCGGCTCGCGCGCCAGCCTCGTCATCGCCGCCGCCATGCCGGCGGTGTCGTGCGGCGCAACGACGTGGCCGCTGACGCCGTCCCGCACCAAGTCCGCCGCGCCCGCGCGGTTCGAGACGATGGGCGGCACGCCCAGCGCCAGGGCCTCGTTCACCACCAGCCCCCACGGCTCGGAGGTGCTGGGCAGCAGCAGCGCCAGGCCGCGCGCCAGCACGGGCATGAGGTCGTCGTCCTGAAGGAATCCCGCGAAGCGCACGCCGCCCAGCCCCAGCCGCGCGATCTCGTCGTCGAGCGCCGGTTGCTCCAGCCCGTCGCCGCACAGCACCAATTCGCGCGGCGTCTCCCCGGCCGCCAGCGCATCGGACCGGTAACGGGTGTACGCCTGGAGCGCCGCCGTCAGGTTCTTCTTCGCCACGAAGCGCGCCGCCACGACGAAGGAGCGCTCACTGTGCGGCGTGTGAACCGCATCTCCCGCCAGCCGGCGCACGCGTGCGACGCACACGCTGTCGTAGCCCAGCGCCACGCGCTCGCGCGGTACGCCCAGCTTCGCCGCGTACGCCCGCGCCCGTTCGCCCGACGCCAGCACGCGCGCGTAGGGCCACAGGGCGGGGCGCTTCGCCGCCTCCCGCCACCATCGGCGCGGCGCGTCGGCGTGGGTGGAATCGAACATCAGCACCGGCCGCGCCCCCAGCACCCGCCCTAACAACGCCGCGGCCCAGGTCTCCGGGCGCTCGTAGTGGCACAGGAAGACCGCCGCCGGCCGCTCGCGCCGCAGCAGCCGCGCCAGCCGTGCGAAGCGCCGCCAACGCGGCGCGGCTTCAAGCGTGCGGCCGGGGAAGAGGGTCACGCGCGTCCAGGCGTGCCCATCGGAAACCGGCGCCCAGGCATAAACGCCGCTGGCCGCTGCGATCTCCGCGCCCACGACGCGCCGGCCCGGCAGCGCCTCGGCCGCCGCCGTCAGGCGGTCGGCGTGCGTGGGGCCGAGCTGGCTCCACACGAACACAACCGGCCGCGTCACGGCTGGCCGCTCCGCCCGCCGAAGCGCGCGAGCACCCGCCACGCCGCGACCCAAAGGATCACGGGCAGCAGCATCCACATGCCCGTGCGCGCCACGGTGACGAGGCTGCCGTCGCGGAAGTAGAGCACGCACACCGGCAGGAAGCAGGCGTAGGCGGCGGTCGCCATCGGATCGTCGGCGCGGCGTGCGTACCAGCGGTGCAGCCCGCCCCAGGCCGCGCCCGCCAGCCCCAGCGTGACCACCACCCCGGGCAGCCCCCACGACAGCCAGCCGTCGCCCACGGCGGACTTGGTGCGCGTGCCCCACCAGCCGTGGCGGTTCAGGTCCACGAGCTGCACCGGCGAGCCGTGCGGCTTGCCCGGCCACAGCATGCGCGGGATGGGCTGGGTGAAGAGCGCGAGATGCTGGGTGAAGTAGGTGTGCGTGCGCGTCTGCCCCGGCACGGCCCAGTGGATGTAGGCCAGGAAGTCGAAGTTGGCGAAGTCCGCCCGGTCCAGGCGGTGCAGCCAGCCGCCCTCGCGCGCGATGGGCGCGCCGTGGTCGCGCAGCGGGCCGATGCCGGTGGCGTGGCGCAGCACGTCGCGGTCCAGGCCGATGGCGACGAAGGCGGCGACCACGGGCACGGCGAGCGCCAGATGCACGCCGCGCAGCCAGCGCCCCTCGCGCCCGGCGAGGTGCAGCAGCAGCACCACCCCCAGCACCACGACCAGCCCCCAGCGGCTGCCCAGGAAGGCGCGGTAGAGGCACACCGCCCCCGCCGGCATCAGCGCCCACCAGCGAAAGCCGTGCACGGCGGCGAAGATCGCCGTCAGCGGGATCAGCAGGTGGTGGGCCTTCACGATGTAGCCGGTGGTGTTCTGGAAGTAGGTGTGCCCGCCCTGCTGCACCATGCCGGTGCCGCCCGGCGCCTGGACGAGCGTGCCGAAGATCTGCGCATCCCGCCACGCGCCGAAGAGCGCCAGCGGCAGCAGCACGGCGGCAACCAGATGAAAGGCCGTGCGCTGCTCGGCCGTGTAGCTCGTGGCCTCGGGTCCCGGCCGCGCGCGTCCGTTCCCGGCGGGTAGCACGGCGGCGGCGAAGGCCAGCAGCCCCAGCGAGGCCAGCGCCAGCGTCGCCACGAAGCCGCCGGGCGTGGGGTGGAACTGCATGGCCTGCCACTGCGAATCGAAGCCGAGGCCGTGCACCGCCCACGGGCGCAGCACGAACACCAGCCCGTGGAAGACGAGGTAGAAGCTCAGCGGATGGAAGAGCGAGGCGCCGCGGTGCGCCAGAAACAGCGCGCCAACGCTCGCCCACAGCACGGTCTGCAAGCCGAGCGCCAGCGCGATCATGCCGCCAGCACCGCCGGCAGGCGGGCGCGGTAGCGCGCCCAGGTGCGCGTGTGGCGCTCGGCCCAGGCGTTGGCCTGCCACGCCGCGACGGTTTCGGGATCGCGCGCCAAGGCGGTGATCGTCGCCGCCAGCGCCTCAGGCGAGACCTCGGGCAGGATGGTGCCGGTGTGCCCCTCGCGCGCGCCGTCGCCGGCGGCGTGCGACTGCACGATCCCCAGGCCCGCCGCCAGGGCCTCGTTGAGCACGAGGGCGCTGCCCTCGAACAGGCTGGGCAGCACCAGCAGGTCCGCGCTTCGGAACAACGCCGGCAACTCGCCCGGCGCCAGCTGCGGCACGTGGCGCACGCGCGCGCGGTAGCGCTCCAGCGTGGCCTTGGGCACGTTGCGGTGGCCCACGAGCGTCAGACGCGCGGTGTCGGGCGATAGGCGCTCGATCGCTTGCAGCAGGTGCGCCGCGCCCTTGCGCGGGCCGATCGTGCCCGCGAACAGCAGCTCCAGCGGGCGCCCGTCGAGCGGTAGGCGCTCGGGCGGCGTGTCGGGCCAGCGCGTCTCGTCGTGGCCGTAGGGCACCACGCGCAGCTTGGCGGGGTCGCAGCCCTGCGCGCGCAGCGTCTCGGCGCAGAAATCGCTGCCGCAGAGCACGAGGTCCGCGAGCGCGATTTCTTCGTTCTGGCGGCCGATCCAGGCGGCGGAAAAGGGCCGGTCGTGGCCGCGGAAAAACTCGGGGTGGCGGGTACGCTCGGCCGCCATGACACCGTTCATCACCGCCGGGTGGCCGATGGTCTGGTCCAGCACGCAGGTGATGCCGCGCGGCTTGGCCCAGCGAAAGACCTCCAGCGCGCTCGTGTCGAAGCCCCAGACGACGTCCACGGGCTCCCGCTGCATGAGCGCGATCACCTGCCGGCCGAAGCGGCGGTTGCCCCAGGTGTTCACGGGGTGCGCCAGCGCGTCCGCGCCCAGCCGGCGCAGACCAAGCTCAGCCAGCTCCGCCACGCCCATGCGGCGGACGTGCGCCGGGTCCAGCAGGGGGAAGTGCCGGCGCAGCAGGCGGCGCTGCGCGGGCTCGCGCAGGCCGGACGGCAGGTGCCCGGCGGCGCGCACGGGCGCGCTCTCGGGGTGGAAGTAGGCGCTGGTGGCGAACCACGCGAGCTGCCCGGTGTCCTGGAAGGCAACCGCGCGCTGCCAGGACTGCTGCGCGCCGGGGTGAAACACGCCCACGCGCATCACAAGACGGCCGGCCGCAGCCCGAGCGGCGTGGCGTCGATCCCCACGCGCCGCCGCGCCTGCCACGCCAGGAGCGCGTTCCACACCACCAGACCGGCACCCGTGGCGACGGCCGCGCCCACCGCGCCGTGGGCCGGGATCAGCACCGCGTTGAGGGCGAGGTTGACGGCGGCGCCCGCGGCCACGCCCGTCAGCGTGACGCGCTGCAGCCCCGCGGTGTCCAGCAGCACCGCCGCCGCGCCCGTTCCCGCGTTGGCGAGCTGCGCACCCGCCAGGATCATGAGCGGCGTCGCGCCGGCCCCGAAGCCCGCGCCGAGCAGCGGCAGCAGCGCCGGCCCGGCCAGCCAGGCCAGCGCCAGCGTTCCGCCCGCCAGGAGGGTAAGCGTGCGCGCCGTCCAGCGCGCGGCCTCGGCGGCCGATCGCGGGTCGTTCGCCGTGTGCGCCCGCGCGTAGACCGGCACGGCCGCCGCGTTCACCGCCAAGAGCGCCAGCGCCGGCATCTCCGCCAGCCGCGCCGCGACGGCATAGGGGCCCGCCGCCTCGGGTCCGGCCAGCGCGCCCAGCATGAGCACGTCGGCGTTCGCCATGACGACGTTGAGCGCGGCGACCCCCAGAAAGGGCAGGGCGGCGGCGTAGCGGGCGCGATCCGTGCCGTCGGCGGTCGTCGCGTGCGCCTCGCGCCGCCCCGCCATCGCCGCGACCAGGGCCAGCGCCCCGGCCGCCGCCAGGGCGTGCGCCGTCAGCGCCGTGCCGCCGGCCGCCGGCAGCCAGATCACGGCCGGAATCAGCGCCAGCGCGAACAGCCCGCGCCGCAGCGCGCCGTCGCCAAGCTCGCCCAGCAGCGTGCGGCCGGCGCCGACCAGCCATTCCCCGTGCAGCCGCAGCGCGACCAGCAGCGCCGCCAGCGCGGCCGTGGCCGCCACCGTCACGGCCCGATCCGCCCAAACCATCAGGCCGGCGATCGCCACCGAGACGGCCGCGACGGCTACCCCGGCGCCGTGGCGCACCAGACACCGCCGCAGGCCAGCCAACCCGCCGGTATCGCCGGTCGCCCGGTGCCGCGCGCCGTCCCGCGCGGCGAGCTGCGGCAGCCCCATCGCCAGGGCCACGGCCGCGAGCTGCGCGACCGCCATCGCCGCCGCGTAGCCGCCGTAGGCGTCCGCGCCGAGCCAGCGCGCCAGGGCGAGCGTCAGCAGCAGCCCGAGGGCGCAGCGTCCGGCCTTGGCGGCCGTCACTGCCGCCGCGCGGGTGCGCAGCCTCCTCATCGCCCGCGCGCCAGCGCCAGGGGTGTGGCGAGCAGGATCGCGAGGTCGAGGCGCAGCGACCAGCGGGCGATGTAGGCGCGGTCGCAGGCCACGCGCCCGCGCAACTGCGCGACGCTGTGGGTGGTGCCGCACCAGCCGCGCACCTGCGCCAGCCCGGTGATGCCGGGGCGCACGGCGTGGCGGCGGGCGTAGCCGGCCACGGCCTCGGGGTAGCGCAGCCCGCCCGCGCGGGCGTGGATGGCGTGCGGGCGCGGGCCGACGACGCTCATCTCCCCGCGCAGCACGTTCACGAGCTGCGGCAGCTCGTCCAGGCGCGTTGGCCGCAGCACCCGGCCGACGCGTGTGATGCGCGGGTCGCCGGGCCGGGCCAGCCGCCGGCCGCCGGGGTCGGCGGCCGCGTGGTGCATCGTGCGCAGCTTGAAGAGGGGGAAGAGCCGCCCGTTCCGCCCCACGCGCGGCTGGCGGAAGACCACGGGGCCGGGACTGTCCAGCTTCACCGCCAGCGCCAGGAGCGCCAGCGGCGGCGCCGCCAGCGTAAGCGCTGCGCCCGCCACGAGGAGGTCTTCCGCGCGTTTCAGGCGCGCGGCCCGGGGCCGCGGCGCGGCGGGCATGGACGCGGCCGGGACCGTCCCGGGCGTGAGGGCATGGCGCATGCGTTGGTCCGTCGTGACGGGTGTCGTCTCGCGTGTGCCGGTGTGCGCGAGGCGCGAATACATGCGCGAGTGTGCACACACCAAATGCGCGTGCAAGGGCTTGCGCCCGCAAACGAGGCGATCTATGCGGCGGCCGCGATGGGATGGGAACGCGGTCTGCGCTGGAGCCTGTGGACGATCGTGTGCGCCGCGCCGCTGCCCTTCGGCGCCGCGCCGGGATGGGCGTGGGCGCCGCTGGCGGTGGCTGTCGGCGTCTTGACCGCCGTGTGGGGCGCGGGCGTCGCCGCCGGGGTGCTCGGCTGGCGCGCCGCCGCGCGGCCGGGCGGGTGGGCGTATCCGCTCACCGCGCTGGTGCTGGCGTGGGCCGCCATCCAGAGCCTGCACGGCCTGCCGGGCGCGCACCCGGTCTGGGCCGGGCTCGCCGATGTCCTCGGTCAGGCGCCGGCGGGGGCGATCTCCGCAGATCCGGCGGCCACGCGCGCGGCCGTGGCACGGCTGGCGATGGTGGGCGGCGTAGCCGTGCTGGCGCTGCACCTGGGTGGCGGTGCGGCGGATCGCGAGCGGCTGTTGACCGTTCTCGTCGTCGTTGCGGCTGGCTACAGCCTCTATGCGCTTGCCGAGATGGCGGCGGGGTGGGACACCATCCTCGGGGCCGCGCAGCCCGCCTACCGCGACGCGGCGACGGCGCCCTTCATCAACCGCAACGCCTTCGCCGCGTACGCGGGAACCGCCCTCGTGACGGCGGCGGCGCTGCTGGCGGCCACCGTTCGTCGCCGGGGCTGGCTGGCGCTGATCGAGCGCGCGTGGCCCGTGCTCGCGGCGGCGCTGGTGCTGGCGGCGGCATTGGTGGGCGCGCAGTCGCGCGGGGGGCTGGCGGCGACGGCGGTGGGCTTGATCGCGGTGGCCTTCGCCCGGCCGCGCGGGCGCGAACCGCGCTGGCTGGCGTGGAGTGTGGGCGGCGGCGTGGTCCTGGCGGCCGGCAGCACCCTCGCGCTGATGGCGCGCTGGGGCGCGGTCGGCGAACAGGTGGCCGAGCGCCTGCATATCTATGCCGCCACGCTGGAGCTGATCGCGCAGCGGCCGCTGCTCGGCCACGGCGCGGGGGCGTTCGCGGCCGTGTTTCCCGGCGTCCGCCCGCCGGCGCTCGCCGACCCGGTCGTGCACGCGCACAGCGTCTACCTTCAGGCCGCAGCGGGCCTGGGCGTGCCCGGAGCGCTGGGGCTGCTGGCGGCGGTGGCGGCGCTCGCGGTGGCGTGTTGGCGCACCGCGCGCGGCGGCTCGGTGGCCGGCCGCGCGGGTGTGGGGGCGGCGGCGCTCGCGGCCACGCACGGCCTGATCGACTTCGCCCCGCAGGTGCCGGCGGTCGCCCTGACGCTCGCCGCCGTCATCGGACTCGGCGCCGCGCGGCCGAGCCGTGCGTGACCGCGCGGCCGAGCACGCCGCTTCGGCCCGTGGCGCGGGCGGTTCGCGTCAGCAGGTTCGGCTGCCGACGCCAGCCCTCGGCCAACTCGCGCCGCCAGCGCCCGTCGCGGTTCAGCACCGGCCACAGCCGCAGCGCCAGCGCGGCGCGGGCCGGAGCCAGCCGGGGGAGGTATGCGCCCGTCGCCAGCGAGCGCCGCAGCGCCGCCGCCACATCGCGTGCGGGCAGGCCCAGCCGGTAGCGCGTGCGCGCCAGGCGCGCCCAGGTGTGCGGATCGGCGGGCCGGCGGCGCAGGCTCGCGCGCAGGTACGCGGCGGCGGCTTCCAGGTGTGGCACGGGCCGGTCCGCCCGGCGCGCGCGCACGAGGTCCACCAGCCCGAGCGTCGCGCGGCCGGGGCCGTCCGGCCGCCACGCCAGCGCGGCTCGGCTCGCCGCCGCCAGCCGCGCCAGCGCCCCGGGCTCGACCGCCGCGCCCGCGCGCAACTCGGCCACGACGGGCTCGGCGGGCCGGCGGGCCAACTCCGCCCCCGCGATGGGCAGCGCCAGCACGGCCAGCAGCGCGCCCAGGGCCGCGACCACCGCGCCGCCCGCGCGGTTAACCCGAATAGTAGGCGCGCGACTCGCGCCCATAGGCCACCTCCTCCCCGGCGCCGAAGTGCTTGTGCCGCCGCCGGTCCACGCGCGTGAGCACGGCGCCGCGGATGGGCGCGCCCGTCTGCGCCAACTGGTGCAGCGCGAGGTTGAGCGTCGTGTGCCGCGTCCGCCGCCAGCGCACGGCCATCACCGCGGCGTCCACGTGCGGCGCCAGCCGCCGGGCGTCCGCCACCGGGATGACGGGCGGCACGTCGACGATGACGTGGTCGAAGCGGGCCGCCAGATCGCGGATCAGGTCGGCCACCCGGGTGCTCGCCAGGATGTCGCCCGGCTCAGCCGCCGCCGCGCCGGCCGGTAGGATGGTGAGCGCCGAATGCGGGTCGCCGCGCAGGGCGTCGGCGGGCGTCGCCGCGCCCGTCAGCACCTCGCCCACGCCCGGCGTTTCCGGCGCGCGCACCTTTTGCGCCAGACCGGGGCGGCGCAGGTCGGCCTCCACCAGCACGGCCGAGGCGCCTTGCCGCGCCAGCAACCGCCCGTAGGCCAGGGCGAGGCTGGACTTGCCCTCCTGCGGCTGGGCGGAGGTTACCATGACCGCGCGCGGCGCGCCGGCGCCGTCCAGCCCGGTGTGCAGCGCTTGCACCCCTTCCGCGAACGCGGACGCCGGCCGGTCGAGCAGGTGGTCGGCGGGCACGTGCCGGTCCGCGCCCGTGACCCGGGGCAGCAGCGCCACCGCCCGCGCGCCCGTGGTCTGCTCCAGCTCCGCCAGGCTGGCGACGCCCGCGTCACGGTGGTCCACGAAGAGCGCCAGGCCCACCCCGCACGGCAGCGCCGTCAGGACCGCCAGGGCCACGATGAGCGTGCGGTTGGGCGCGCTCGGGTTCAGCGGCGGCCGGGCTTCGGCCAGCACGCGCGCGCCCGGCTCGGCGGCGGCCTGGGCGCTGTCCGCCTTGCGCAGCCGGGCGAGGAAGCTGGTGAAGAGCTTGCGTTCCGCCTCGGCCGCGCGTTGCAGGCGCTGGAGCTTCACGGCGTCGGTTTGGCGCGCGCTCACCTGCTCGCGCTTGCGGGCGACGGCGGCTTCCAGGCGCTCGACGCGTTGGCGCGCGACCTCCGCCTCGCTGCGCAGGCCGTCGACGACGCGCGCCACTTGGTCGTCGATGCGGCTTCGCAGGCGGTCGAGCTGTTCCGTCACCGTTTGGAGCTTCGGGTGCTGTTCCGCGTAGCGTTGGTTCAGCTCGGCCTTCTTGGCGCGCAGTTCGGTGACGCGGATGCGCAGCTTCTGGATCAGCGGGCTGTCGAGCGCCCGCGCCGCCGCCCCGGCGTCGCCGCCCTGCACGCGGTCCTCGGCCCGGTCCACACGGGCTTCGGCCTCCGCCAGGGCCGCGCGGGCGCTGGCGAGGTTGCTGGTCAGCGCCGCCAGTTCGCGGGACGGCGTCCCCGCGCCCGGTTCCGTGGTCAGGCCCGTCTTCTCGCGGTAGGCGGCGACGGCGTCCTCGGCCGCGCGCACCTTGCCGCGCAGGTCCGTCACGGTGTCCGCCAGCTGGCCGGTGGCCCGCTCGCGCCAGCGCTGGCGCAGGGCGCGGCGGCGGTCGATGTAGGTGGACGCCACGGTGTTGGCGACGCGCGCGGCCAGTTCGGGCGTCGGGGCGGTCACGGCGATGCGGGCCACCTGCGAGCGGCCCTGGCGGCGGACGGTCAGGCGCTCGCGCAGGGCGGCGACGGCCCGGCGCTGCTGCACCGCCTTCGGGAGCGTTCGGTCCGAGCCGCCATTGAGGCCCAGGCGGTCGAGCAGCGTGGTCTCGGGGCGTAGGCTCGGGTTGAAGGCGGGCGTGTCCAGCAGGTCCGCCCGCTCGACGACGCGGCGCAGCAGCCCGCGGGCGGTCAGGGCCTCCACCTGGCTGGCGATCGCGGCCCGCGTGGCGGATGCGCCAGGGCTGCGATCCCCCTCGGCCGCGCCCGCACGCGGTTCCAGCATCACCTCGGCGGCGGCGCGGTAGCGCGCCTCCATCGCCAGCGACCCCAATCCCGCCAGCAGCGGGATCAGCACCACGACCCCGACGACGATCGCCTTGCGCCGCCACAGGCTGCGCAGCACCGCGTCGAGGCCGCTGGTTTCCGTGTCGGCTTGTGCGGCCATGGCAGCCCCCACGCTCAGAAGAAGCGCTGACCGACGCGCACGGTGTCGCCCGGCAACAACCGCGTGGTTTCGCCCGCGTCCCGGCGTTTGCCGCTGCGCCCGCGCACCACGGTGATGTCGTCGGGATCGGCGCGGTAGCTGTAGCCGCCCGCGAGCGCCACGGCCTGCAACACCGTCAGCCCGCGCTCGTAGTCGTAGCGGCCGGGCTCCTCGACCTCGCCCAGCACGAAAACGGGGCGGTGATTGAGCACGCGCACGCTCACGCGCGCGGTGTCGAGATAGCCGCGCTCGTAGGCGCCCGCGATGCGTTCGGCCGCCTGACCCGCCGTCAGCCCGGCCAGCCGCACCTCGCCGACGAGGGCGAGCGACACCGCGCCCGTGCCGTCCAGCGTGGCCTCGGTGGTCAGGCGCTCGTGACCGTGCACCTGGATTTCGAGGCGGTCGCCCGCCGTCAGGCGGTAGCGCCCGGCGTCCCCGGCGGCCACGGCGCCGCTCACGAGCACCGAAACGGCGGCGATCACGGCGATGATCCGGCGCAGCATCGTCGTTTCCTCAATATTGCAGCCGCACGCCGAGACCCACGCGGTGGCGCGTGAAATCGGCATCGCCGGTGGAGACGCGCTGGTTGCGCGCGATCCGGGCGGTGAGGTGAACCGTGCGGTTCAGGCGGTAGTCGGCGGTGAAATTGAGGTCGTAGGACTCGTCCAGCCGCCGCGTGCCGATGAAGCTGTTGCGCGTGTAGGCCAGATCGAGCCCGAGCATGAGCTGGCGCAGCAGCTCGTGGTCGTAGCCGAAGCGCACGGCCGTCGAGCGAAAGGCGACCGCTCGCGGCACGGTCGTGAGCTGGAGCGTGCGGTCCATTTGCAGCTTGAGCGTGATCAGCGGCGTGATCGTGCTGGTCAGCGACGCCCCCGATACCGCGCCGACGGTCCGGCCGAGCCGGGGATCGTCGTAGGTTTCCCGCTGCACGCCCGCGAAGGCTTCGCCGAAGGTCATGCCGGTGATGGCGAAGCTGGTGCCGGAGACGAGTTCGATGCTTTGCCCGTCGCGGTCCAGGCCGTCCGCGCGCAGGCGCCCGGCGAAGCTGGTGCGGCCGTAGGTGGCTTCGACGAAGCTCTTCAGGCCCGGCCAGACGCGGTAGGCGCCGCGCGCGGACACCCGCCAGGTCGTGCGGTCGCGGGCGTCGTTGTCGATCGTGCCGCCGGTGGCGGCGGGCACGTCCTCGAAGTCGCGGTGTTCGGCGATGCCGGCCAGGTCCACCGTGAAATCGGCGAAGCGGTAGGTGCCCGTGACCTCGCCCGTCACGCGGTTGATCGGTGTGGGTTCGGCGCCGCCGGGGTCGTTCGGGTCGGCGCGGCTTTCGTGGTCGCGCGCCAGGTGAAGGTTTGCCGTGACCTTGCTGGCCGGCGTGGGGTCCAGGCGGCCGTTGACGTCCAGATCGGCGTCGATCCGGTCTTCACCGGGATTTTTGGCGTGGCGCACCACCTCGGCCCCGCCGCGGACGGTGAGGGCGTGGTTCGCCCAGTCGGACGTGAGCGCCAGCCGGGGACGGATCTCGCTGACCAGATCGCCCGCGCGGTTGGCCGAGCTGGCGCGGATGTTGTCGTCGTAGGCCGTTGCGAGTTCGAGCGCCGGTTCCAGCGTGAAGCTGCCCAGCCGCACGCCGCGCGCCGCCGTGGGCTGGTGCTCGCGGTCGCGCACCGTCTGGCCGGGCTTCAGGTCCTGGGTCGGCGCGGGCTGGGCGGCCAGCATCGTCGTCAGGCTCACCAGCGTCGCCATGCGCCGCGATCGTCTTGGCGTCCGATTCCGCATGACGGTTCAGGGCAGCGTGGGGCTCGCCACGCGCGAGGCCGGGGCCTGGACCGTGACGCCGGGCGAGGACAGCAGCGTCTGCTGCGGCGCCGGCGCCCGGCCGCCGCCGGTCCCGCCGGTTATCCGGACACCGCCGCCGGCGGAACCGCTGCCGGCGTCCGCGACCGCGCCGGTGCCGACACCGTCCGGGTCGCCGCCGCGCGCCGCGTCCGGCGTGGCGAGGCCGCTTCCCGCTGTGCCTTGCGTGGCGGTGCCTTGTGTGGCGGTGCTTCGGTCGCGCTCACCCCCGAGGAGCGCGCCGCCGGCGCTGGTAAACCGCCGCACGGTGCGGCGGATCGTGCGGGCGCGCTCGGGATCGCGCTGGGCGAGGTAGGTGCCGAGCGCCGCGGCCATGGCGGGATCGTCGGCGGCGTTTTGGCGGAGGAGAGCACGCGTGCGCCGGCGCAACGCGGGGCTTGCCGTCGCCGCCAGCGCGTCGGCGCGCGCGGCGACGCGCTCGGGCACGATGACCGTCAGCCCGTCGCCGAGCGTGACGCGGACGCCCCGGTCTGTGCGCTGGATGGTGTCGGTGCGCTGCGTGGTGTCGGCAGCCCGGTCGGGGACGTCACCCTGGCCGGGGGCGTCGCTCCCGCCGTGGGCGGGAGGGGCGCCTGCCGTCAGGACGGCGGCAAGGATGGCCGCGGCCAGTATGGGGCGGGGCGCATCCATCCGCATGCCGGCCCGCCGACGGGTGAACGCCGGCGTCCGCGCCGCCTGCGGGCCGTTTGTCGTGGACTGTCGCCGCACCGCGTGCATGCGGCTGAATGAACCACACGCGCAACGATGTGACAACTGATGCGATTCAGTAAATCGTGAAAGGTGTATCTCTGGGTGTGGGTGCGTGCGCCGCCATCCCCTGCGCCCGGATCGGCGTCATCCGTCCTCGTCCGCGGTGCCGCCGGATTCCCCGGCCGCGGCCGCACGCAGCAGCGCCAGGAAGGCCGAGCGCTGGTTGCGGTCCGCCACCCGTTGAAAGTTGCGCACCAGTTCGAGGCACTCGCGGCTGCTGCCGTTTTCGGCGCGCGCGTGGCCCCGGGTCGGGTCGTCGAACAGCGAATCCACGCCGATGTCCAGGACCTCGGCCACCTGGGCCAACCGCGCCGCGCCGATGCGGTTGCGCGCCGTCTCGTACTTGTGAACCTGTTGCAGGCTGAGGTTCATGGCCTGCGCCAGTTCGTTCTGGGAGAGGCCCCGTTGCAACCGCGCCGCGCGGATGCGCCGGGCGACCTGCTTGTCCACGTCGCCGGGCCGGCTGACCGGCTCCCCGACGGAGGCCGCGGCCGGCTCGGTCCAGCCCCCCTTCGCGTGCATGAAAGCGCTGGCGTCCCCTTCCATGTGGCCTCCTGCTCGTCCCGTGTTGTGTGATTGGGGTGCACGGTTCGTCCGGTGTGCCGGACGTCAGCTGCGGCGCGGATCGGGTGGGTGCGATTCGCGAAGCCGGACCGGCCGCGTCTCACGCCCGAAGCGGTGGTGGCACATGCCTGCCGTTCATCCCCTCGCCTAAGCGCTACTCAAGATTTAACATTCGACGCATATGTGTGCGTGGGCGAAATCGGCGACAGTGGTATGCACATGGGCATAGGTTCGCAGGCGCTGGGGGACTGGGACGACGTGCGCATCTTCCTGGCCGTGGTGCGGGCGGGGAGCTATTCCCGCGCCGCGCAGCGCCTGGGCACGCGGCAGTCCACGGTGAGCCGCCGCATTCAGGCCCTGGAGCACCGCCTGGGCACGAAGCTCTTCGATCACCGGGGACACGGCATGCGACCCACCCCCGCCGCCGACGTCATGGTTCCCCACGTTGAGCGCATGGAATCGGAGGCGCTGGCGCTGGAACGCGAGTTGGTGGACGTCGACGCGGAACCGCGCGGCGTCGTGCGCGTGACGGGCAGCGAGGGGCTGATCTCGTGTTGGGTGCTGCCCAACCTGCCGGCTTTCAACGCCGCCCATCCAGCGATCATGCTGGATACCCTGGCGACCAGCCGCTACATGGACTTGGGGGCGCGCGAGGCCGACATTGCGCTGCGCTTCGGGGAGCCGCGCGACCCGCGCCTGATCTCGCGGTCCCTGGGGACGGTGCGCTACCGCTTCTACGCCAGCACCACCTATCTCGACGCCAACGGCACGCCCGCCAGCCTGGACCAGCTCTACGACCACGCCGTGGTCGATCTGCACCACTTCCACTGGGCCGACGAGCTGGGGATCTGGCGCTCCTTCATCGAAAGCCACCCGCGCGTTCGCGTTCGCGTGACGGCGCTGAGTTCCTACCTCGAGGCGCTGGAAAGCGGCCTGGGGATCGGCCTGCTGCCGCCCTACATCGCGCAGTCGCGTCCGGACATGATCGACGTCGCCCTGGACTTCGGCTACCGCCTCAACCTGAAGTTGCTCACCCACGAGGAAACGCGGCACAGTGCCCGCATCCGCGCGGTCAGCGACTTCCTGCGCGAGCGCGCCCACACCGACCGCGCGTTCCTTTTCGAAAGCTGAGACGCGATGCCCGCCCCGGGTGTTGATCGCATCGGTTGATGTGGCGCCGCCCGAGTCACGGTTTACTTCATCTTAAACCGCCACCCGCATCGTGAAGCGGCTCGCGATGACAGCAGGGGGAGAACGATGGCGGTCTACCGGCCGGAAGAGCGGCGGCTTGTCCTTCGCCTCATGGCCTACTGGGACGATCTGCGCAACGAGCGCGAGTATCCGCCGGTGGGCGAGATCGATCCGGAAACGATCGGGGACGACTGGCCCAACTGCTTCCTGCTGAAGCTGGACGAGCCGGTGAGCGCGTCCCGGCTCCAGGCCATCGGCGAAAACCTGCTGACCGGCCATGTGCTGGAACCGGGCACGCAGGTGGCCGATTGCCCCGGCGACACCCTGCTGTACCAGGCCCTCAAGCCGCTCAGCCGGATGCTCGACAAGCGCATCCCCATGAGCATCGGCGGCGAGGCCGAGGTCGGCGGCACGCCCACACTGTATCGCAGTATCCTGTTGCCTCTGTCGGATGATGGGGCGACCATCGACCACGTTCTCGGCGCCGCCAACGGCAAGCCGGCCGACGGCAGCGCCTGACGGCCGCCACCACGGAACCGGGTCGCCCATGGCCGACGACCGCAGCTACGAAATCCACACCTTCACGAACGGTGACTGGAAGATCCAGGCGTTCTTCGACGACAAGGATCTGGCGCTGCTCGAAGCCAAGCGCATGATCCAGAGTCGGCGCTATCCGGCGCTGCGCGTCACCGAGGAATATTGGGACGACCGCAACGAAGTCTTCCGCTCGCGGACCATCTACCGCGACAACGAGGTCGACCGGCACAACCAGCAGGTCGCGGAAAAGCGTGCCGAGGTCCGGCGCGAGGCCGAGGAATCGCGCGAGCGCCGGCAGGCGCGGCAGCAGGCCAGGAGGAAGCCCGCCAAGCAGCAGCGCTTCGGCGACACCTACCTCGGCCTGGCCCTGAAGGGACTGGGCATCTTCGCGCTCGGCGTGATCGCCATCTACCTCCTCAACCTCGTCGCCGGGGCCTGATCCGGCCGGACCTTACGGCTGCGGCGCGTACTTGCTCAGGATGCGCTGCAGCGTGCGCCGGTGCATGCGCAGGCGCCGCGCGGTTTCCGAGACGTTGCGGTCGCATTCCTCGTAGACGCGCTGGATGTGCTCCCAGCGCACGCGGTCGGCGCTCATCGGGTGTTCCGGCGGCGGCGGCAGCTCGCCGTTGTCGATGATGAGCGCGGCCGTGATCTGATCGGCGTCCGCGGGCTTGGCCAGGTAGTCAACCGCGCCCGCCTTCACCGCGGCCACGGCGGTGGCGATGTTGCCGTATCCCGTCAGCACCACGACGCGGCAGTCGGGGATGTGTTGCTGAATGGCCTGCACGACCTCCAGCCCGTTGCCGTCCTCCAGGCGCAGGTCGACCACGGCGTAGGACGGCCGGATGCGCTGGGCGGTTTCGACCGCGTCCGCGACGCCGGTGGCCGTTTCCACCTCGAAGCCCCGGCGGTCCATGGCGCGGCTGACGCGGCGCAGGAAGCGCTCGTCGTCGTCGACGATCAGCAGGCGGCCGTAGGCTTCCAGGCCGGCGTCGTGGGCGTCGCTCGGGTCGGGGTGCTGGTTCTGGCTTTCGTTCATTGCGGCTGTGCCTCGCTCAAGCTCGCCGGTCCGGTCTCCAGGCGGGCCCGGGGCCAGCGCACGTGCACCTCGGCGCCGGGGCGCCGGTTGGCGAAGCTGACCTCGCCCCCGGTCCGCGCCAGCAGGGTGCGTGCGATGAAGATCCCAAGGCCCATGTGCTGACCTGGGTCGTCGGCCCCGCTGCTGCCAGTGGAAATGTAGGGCTCACCCAGGCGCGAGAGAATATCGGACGTGAATCCCGGCCCGTCGTCGCGCACCGTGACCCAGGCGTCGCTGGCGTTCCAGCCGACGACGGCGTCCACGCGGCCCGACGCGAAGCGCATGGCATTGTGGATGAGCGTGCCGAGCGCGTGCAGGATTTCGGGACTGCGGGGCACCGTCGGTTCGGTGCCGGTGGCGTTGCGGTCCGTGCGCACCTCGAAGCGCACGCCCGAGCGGTGGTAGGGCGTCGCCGCCGCCTCCACCAGCCCGCGCAGGCTCAGCCAGTTGTAGGGGCCGCCGGTGTCGCTCGCCGGGCGCCGGCCCAGGCGGTCGAGGATGTCGCGGCAGCGCGCGCTTTCCTGCACCAGCAGGTCGGCGTCCTCCTTGTAGGGGCTGTCGTCCGGCAGCTCGGTCGCCAGCTCGCGCGCCACGACCGCGATCGTGCCCAGCGGCGTGCCCAGTTCGTGCGCCGCCGCGGCGGCCAGCCCGCCCAGCTCCGACAGGCGCTGCTCGCGCGCCAGCGCCATCTGCGTGGCCGCCAGGGCGTCGGAGCGGCGCTGCGCCTCGCGGGCGAGGGCCAGCACGTAGACGGCGATGAAGAGCACCGCGAGCACCAGGGCGAGCCAGTTGCCCAGGATGTAGAGCGTCGGCAGCTCCAGGCCGCCGGGCCAGGGCAGGGGCAGGTGCACCAGGGCGATCGCGCTCGCCGCCACCACGGCCAGCGTCGCCAGGAGCAGCGTGGTGGTGCGCGACAGCAGGCTGGCGGACACCGTGACCGGCGCCAGGATCAGGATGGCGAAGGGGTTCGCGAGGCCGCCGGTCAGGCCCAGCAGGAAAGTGAGCTGCAGCAGGTCGTAGCCCAGATACAGCGCGGCGGCGCGCTCGCTCAGCCACTCGCCGCCGGGGCGGACGAACTCGGCGTGCAGGTTGACCGCGACGGACGCGCCCACCGCCAGGAACGCGGGCGCGACCGGCAGGCAGTAGCCCAGGCTCACCGCCACGATCACCAGCGCCGCGGTCTGGCCGATCACGGCCACCCAGCGGATCAGCACCAGGGTGCGCTGGCGCACCCGCCCGCCGTCGGGGGCCGTGCCAGCCGCCGGTGTGAGCGCGGCCAGCCAAGCTTTCAGGATCGCGGCGAGTCGGGTCATGGCCCTCTGCGGGTCGTGGCGGTTAGCGGGCCACGGCGTAGCCCTGCATCATGCGCGGGTGGGCGGCGGCGCGCACCTGGCCGTCCGTTAAGCCGGCCGCGGCCAGGCGTCCAAGCGACCAGGCGTCGCGGATGCGCACGCCGTGTCCGCGCTCGCGCAGCTCGGCCAGCGTGGTTTCGGCGAAGCGCGCTTCCACGTTCAGGCTGCCGGGCTGCGCGCGGCGCGGGTAGAACGACGCGGGCGCGTGGTCGGTGCAGAACATGGGCGCGTCGATGGCTTCCTGTAGGTTCAGGCCGTGATGGACGTGGCGCAGCCAGAAGGTCAGCGCCCACTGGTCCTGATAGTCCCCGCCGGGCGTTCCCCACGCCAGCGCCGCTTGGCCGTCGCGCACCGCGATCGAGGCCGAGAGCGTGGTGCGCGGGCGCTTGCCGGGGGCGAGCGCGTTGGGGTGGTCTTCCGCCAGCCAGAACATCTGCGCGCGCGTGTTGAGCGGAAAGCCCAGCTCCGGGATCACGGGCGAGGCCTGCAGCCACCCGCCCGAGGGCGTGGCCGAGACGGCGTTGCCCCAGCGGTCCACGGCGTCGACGTGGCAGGTATCCCCCGGCTTGTCCTGCACCGTCGGCTCGCCCGTGCCCGGCGCGCCCTCGCCGGCGGTGTCCGGGGCCTGAACCGGAACCGGATCGTCCGTGCCCTGGCCGGGGATGGTGCCGGGGCGTAGCTCGGTCGAGGCGTGCTCGCCGATCAGTGCCCGGCGCTGGGCCGCGTGGTCGTCGCTGAGCAGCGTCGCGATGGGCACGTCGGCGAACGCCGGGTCGCCGTAGAAGGCCTCGCGGTCGGCCAGCGCCAGCTTGGCGGCCTCGGTGACGGTGTGGACGAAGGCCGGGCCGGCCGGGTCCATGCCGGCGAGGTCCAGGCCGTCCAGCAGGGCGAGCTGTTGCAGCAGCACCGGCCCCTGGCTCCACGGCCCCGGCTTGCACACGGTGTAGCCCGCGTGCTCGTGCACCACGGGGGCTTCCACGCCCGCCTGCCAGCGCGCCATGTCGTCGCCGGTCAGAAAGCCGCCGTGGCAGCGGCCGGAGGTGTCGCGCACCCGCTGCGTGCGGCAGAAGCGGTCGATGGCCTCGGCGACGAAGCCGCGCGCCCAGGTGCGCCGCGCCGCCTCGATCTGCTCGACGCGGTCGCCGCTGGCGGCTTCGGCCTCGTCGAGGATGCGCCGGTAGGTCGCCGCGAGCGCCGGGTTGCGGAACCCCTCGTTGGCCTCCGGCGGCCTGTCGCGCGGCAGGAAGACCGCGGCCGAGGTCGGCCAGTCCTCGCGGAAGCGCTGCGCCAGCCCGGCGATGGCGTTGGCGGCGCCCGGCAGCAGCGGGTGGCCGTCGGCGGCGTAGCGGATGGCGGGGGCGAGGACGGTTGCCAGCGACAGCGTGCCGTGGTCGCGCAGCAGGCGCAGCCAGGCGTCGAACGCCCCCGGCACCACGGCCGCCAGCAGGCCCGTGCCGGGAACCAGATCCAACCCCAGTTCGCGGAACGCGGCGACCGTGGCGCGCGCGGGCGCGGTGCCCTGGCCGCAAATCACGGTCGGGCGGGCGTCGCCGTGGGCGTGGTGCAGGATGGGCACCTCGCCGCCGGGGCCGTTCAGGTGCGGCTCCACGACCTGAAGCGTGAACCCGGCCGCCACCGCGGCGTCGGCGGCGGTGCCGTCCAGTTCCAGCATGCGCATGCCCGCCTGGCTCGCCAGCCAGTGCGTCGAGGCCACGCCGCCGAAGGTGCCGCGCAATTCGGGCCGGGTGGTGAAGGCCACGATCAACCTCTTGCCGGTCGCGGCGACAAGGGTAGGCTCCCCCGGCCCGGGCGGCAACGCCCGGCGGGGCGACAGCGCCGCGCGCACCGGCTAGACTCCCACGCCGACGCCGCGCATTCGGAAGGATTTCGCATGGCGATCGACCCACCCTACCTGCTCTTCCTCGGCGACGCGGCCGACGAGCTGGCGGCCAAGACCGCGCGCGGCGTGGCCCACTGGCGCCCCGACCGCTGCCTGGGCCAGGTGCGCCTTCCGGGCTGCAAGGCCGATTTGGGCCTGCCGGACAAGACCATCGACCAGGGCGCCGCCGAGGGCGCGCGCAGCGTCGTCGTCGGCGTCGCCAACCGGGGTGGCGTGATCTCCGAGGCGTGGACGGACGCGCTGGAGCGGGCGCTCGACGCGGGCATGGACGTGGCGGCCGGGCTGCACGCGCGCCTGAACGACGTGCCGCGCCTTGCCGAGGCGGCCGCGCGCAACGGCCGCCGCCTGCACGACGTGCGCCATCCCACGCGCCAGTTCTCCGTCGCCGACGGCAAGACACGCCCCGGCAAGCGGCTGCTCACGGTCGGCACCGACTGCTCCGTGGGGAAGATGTACACCTCGCTGGCGCTGGACGCCGAGCTGAAGCGCCGCGAGGTTGACGCCGACTTCCGCGCCACCGGGCAGACCGGCATCCTGATCTGCGGGGAAGGCGTGTCGGTCGATGCCGTCGTGGCCGACTTCATCTCCGGCGCGGCGGAATGGCTCACCCCCGCCAACGAGCCGGACCACTGGGACGTCGTGGAGGGGCAGGGCTCCCTCTTCCACGTCTCCTTCGCCGGCGTGTCCCTCGGTCTGCTGCACGGCTCCCAGCCGGATGCCCTGGTGCTGTGCCACGAGCCCACGCGCGAGCACATGCGCGGGCTGCCCACCTACGGCCTGCCCACGCTCGCCGACACCATCGCCCGCAACGAAGAGCTGGCGCGGCTGACCAACCCCGCCGTCGCCACCGTCGGCGTCGCGGTCAACACGGCCGCCATGGACGCCGGGGCCGCGCGCCGATACCTCCGCGAAACCGAGGACGCGCTGGGCCTGCCCGCCGTCGATCCCGTGCGCGACGGCGTCGCGCGCCTGGTGGATGTGCTGCCATGACCCGACTTACCGTCCGCCCCGAATCCTGGCCCATCCGCGGCCGCTTCACCATCTCGCGCGGCAGTCGCACCTCGGCCGAGGTCGTGGTGGTCGAGCTGGAAACCCACGGCGTTCTCGGCCGCGGCGAGTGTGTGCCCTACGCCCGCTACGGCGAGAGCGTGGAGTCCGTCGTCGCGCAAATCGAGGCGTTGCGCAGCGAGATCGAGGGCGGGCTGGACCGCGAGACGCTGCAGCAGCGCCTGCCCGCCGGGGCGGCGCGCAACGCCGTCGACTGCGCGCTCTGGGATGTGGCCGCCAAGCGCGCCAGCAAGCGCGTCTGGCAGCTGCTGGACCTGCCCACGCCCGAGCCGGTGGCGACCTGCTACACCCTCTCGCTCGACACCGCCACGCGCATGGCCGTCGCCGCGCGTGCGCACAGCGACCGCCCCGTGCTCAAGCTCAAGCTGGAAGGCCCCGACGATCTCGCCCGCGTCTCGGCCGTGCGCGAAAACGCGCCGCGCAGCCGCCTCGTCGTCGACGCCAACGAGGCCTGGACGGCCGAGCAGTACACCGCCCTCGCGCCTGAGCTGAAGGACCTGGGCGTCGAGCTGATCGAGCAGCCGCTCCCCGCCGGGGACGACGAGGCGCTTGCCGGCATGAGCCGCCCCGTGCCCGTCGCCGCCGACGAGTCCTGCCACACCAGCGCCGACCTGCCGGACCTCGCGGGCAAGTACGACCTCGTGAACGTCAAGCTCGACAAGACCGGCGGGCTCACCGAGGCGCTCAAGCTCAAGACCCAGGCGGTCGGGCAGGGTTTCGGCCTCATGGTCGGCTGCATGGTGGGCACCTCGCTCGCCATGGCGCCCGCCGTCGTGCTGGCCCAGGACGCCGAGATCGTCGATCTCGACGGCCCGCTCCTCCTCGCCCAGGACCGCGACCCCGGCCTCACCATCGACGGCTCCCTCCTGCATCCGCCCCCATCCGCCCTCTGGGGGTGAACGCAAGCGCGTTCAAACGCATCTGTTCGAGGTTCTGAGCAGCTACGTTCGCCGCACGCGTCACGGCGGTCGGTGGTGTTGGCGTTATGTTGCGGTGTTGGGACGACGGCGTGTTTTATCGCGCCAGTCAGGCAGGCGGACGCCTCCCAAGCGAGGTTTTGGCGGCTGTCTTGGGGACCGGGGCAAGCCGAACCGTCACAAGACGAGCGTGTTTGATCGCATCCGTTCGCGGTTCTGAGCGGCGACGTTCGCCGCACGCGTAACGGCGGTCGGGGCTGTTGAGGTCTATTGTTGGGAATGTGGCAGTCTCGGCCGAAACGCCTTGGGTGCGGGGAAAGCGAGATGTTCGCGCCATCTCGCGCCGTCATGCCTAGACCCCGTTCTTGGCATCCAGTCCGATAAACGACCGCCCGCGTACGGACGGCCGGCGCGCCTGGGTCGGTGGCTTGTCGTCGGGGCCGCCGCGACGCCCAACCCTCTCCCGGCGGGAGAGGGTCGCCGCGCCGGACGGCGCGGCGGGGTGAGGCTGTGCCGGTTCGGGGTGCGATCCCGTCCGATGCCTTTGGCGCAACGGGCGCCAGCCTTTACGAGAACCGCCCCCGATGTTTGTCGCGCTGGCACCGCCACCGCCGCATCCCGATGAAGCCGATCAGCCGTCGTCCGCCGACGGCCGCGGCGCGGTGAGCGCTCGCCGGTCGAAGGCGATGGATTTCACCAGCGCCCACACGGGTGTTCCGGGCGCCAGGTCGAGGTCCGCGACGGCGGCGCGGGTGAGGCGCGCGCGCAGGTGCTGGCCCTCGACGTCCACCAGCACCTCGGCGAAGGCGGTGTCCGCCTCTTCCGCCACGTCCAGCACCGTGCCGCGCAGCCGGTTGCGGATGCTGATGCCGCGCGGCTCTTCGCGCGCCAGGGCCACGTCGCGGGCGCGCACGCGCAGGCGCACGTCGCTGCCCACGGGGACCGGCGCCGCCGGCATCTGGATGCGCTGCTCGCCCAGGCGCACGTGGGTGAGATGAAAATCCGCGTCGTGCGCCGTCACGCGGGCGGTGAGCGCCACGCCCGCCTCGAAGTGCCCCAGCTCGGGCTGGAGGTCGCGGCGTTCCAGCACCGCCGCCGTCTCCCCGGCCGCGCGCAGCTCCCCGTGTGCCAGCACGGCCATGCGGTCGGCGAGCTGCGTCACCTCCTCGATGGCGTGGGTGACGTAGACGATGGGCACGCCGAAGGTGCGCGGCAGCGCCGCGATGTGCGGCAGGATGTCCGCCTTGCGCCGCAGGTCCAGCGCCGCCAGCGGCTCGTCCATCAGCAGCAGGCGCGGGCGCGTCAGCAGCGTCCGCCCCACGGCCACGCGCTGGCGCTCCCCGCCCGAGAGCGCCTGCGGCCGCCGATCGAGCAGCGGGCCCAGGTCCAGCGCCCGCACCACGCCGTCGAAGGTGATCCGGCCCGAACCCGCCGGCGCGCGCTTGTCCGCATAGCGCAGGTTGCCGCGCACGTTCAGATGCGGGAACAGCCGCGCATCCTGGAACACGGTGCCCACGCCCCGGCGGTGCGGCGGCACGTGCGTCCGGCCGTCCTGCCACGCCTCGCCGTCGAAGATGACGCGCCCCTGCGCCCCGCGCTCGTGCCCGGCGACGATGCGCAGCAGCGTGCTCTTGCCCGCGCCGCTGGGGCCGAAGAGCGCGGTGATGCCGTCCAGCGCGAAGGCGTGGTCCACGGCCAGGGTGAAGTCGGGGAAGGCACGGCGGACGGTGACGGTCAGCTCACCCATCGGTCAGCCCACCTGCACCGGAAAGCGCCGGTTGACCGCGTAGACGGCCAGCAGGATCAGGAAGGAGAAGACGAGCAGGATGATGGAGAGCCAGTGCGCCTCGGCGTAGGCCAGGGTTTCCACGTGCTCGTAGATGGCGATGGAGATCACGCGCGTTTCGCCGGGGATGTTGCCGCCCACCATGAGCACCACGCCGAACTCCCCGAGGGTGTGGGCGAAGCTCAGCACCGCGGCCGTCAGGTAGCCGCGCGCGGCCATGGGCGCGGCCACGGTGGCAAAGGCGTCCAGCGGCCCCGCGCGCAGGCTGGCGGCGGCTTCCAGCGGCCCGCGCCCGACTGCCTCGAACGCGCCCTGGAGCGGCTGCACCGCGAAGGGCAGGGAGTAGACGATCGACGCCACGACCAGCCCGGTGAAGGAGAAGGTCAGCGCCGAGCCCGTGACCTCCACCCACGCCGCGCCCAGCGGGCTGTCGGGGCTGAGGAAGACCAGCAGGTAAAAGCCCAGCACGGTCGGCGGCATCACCAGCGGCAGCGCGGTCGCCGCCTCCACGGGCGCTTTCAGGCGCGAGCGCGTGTGCGCCAGCCACCACGCCAGCGGCGTCGCCAGCACCAGCAGGATCGCCATCGCGATCCCGGCGAGGCGGAGGCTGAGCCAGAGCGGGCCGAGGTCCGGCAGGTCCATGGCCTCATTCTGTCTTTGCGCGCTTAAGCGCGCGAGCCCGTCTTCGACGGGCTGTCCTCCTGAAGGTGGACAGGCGTTTTCAACGCCTCGCACGCTTTAGCGTGCAAAGAACCCTATCCGAGGTTCCGCAGATTCTCTTTGCACGACCTGGGTGTCTTGCTCACGCCGCCATCGGGTCAGCTGTTCCCGCCCGTGCGGTAGCCGAAGCGCCGGATGATCGTCCGCGCGTCCTTGGAGCGCAGGTAGCTCAGGAAGGCTCCGGCGGCGGGATTGTCCGCGCCGTGGCGCAGGCGCACGGCGTCCTGGCGGATGGGCGCGTGGGCGCTCGCGGGCACGTCCCAGCGGCTGGCGGGCTGGTGCTTCTCGGCGTTCAGGGCGTACGAGGTCGCGACGAGGCCGAGCTGGGCGTTGCCGGTGGCGACCATGGAAAAGGTCTGGCCCACGTTCTGGCCCATGACGATCTTTTCCGACAGCCGCTTCCACAGGCCGAAGTGTTTGAGCGTCCGCTTCGCCGCGCGGCCGTAGGGAGCCAGCTTCGGGTTGGCGATGGCGAGGTGCTCGACGTCGTCCGCCGTCAGCGCGTCGAGCGGGGCGTCGCCGATGCGCTCGGGCTCGGGACTCCACAGCGACAGGCGGCCGACGGCGTAGGTGAAGCGCGAGCCGGGGACGATCTCGCCCGCCGCTTCCAGCTTGGCGGGGCGCTTTTGGTCGGCCGCGAGCAGGACGTCGTAGGGCGCGCCCTTGCGGACCTGGGCGTAGAGGGTGCCCGTGGCGCCCACGGTGAGCGTCAGCTCGTGGTCGGTGGCCGCCTCGAACTGGGGTTTCAGGGTTCGTGCGACCTCGGCGAAGTTGGCGGACACGGCGACCAGCGCCTCCGCCGCCCGAGCCGCGCCCGGCAGCGCGATTGCCGCCATCGCGAGGGCGGCCGCCAGCCGCCGTGTGCGTGCCGTCATCAAGCGCCTCCCCGCGTGGCCGCGGTTTCCGGCAATGCGCATAGGGTTTTGTGGCCATAGCGCACCGCCGTGCGGCTGACAAGCCGCGCAACGGTTCGGCTGGCACCTGTCCCCAAGACAGCCCCAAACATCGCGTTTGGCGGGCATCCATCTGCCTGATTGATGGGATGAAACATCCGCATGTTTCCCCAAGACAGCCCCAAACATCTCGTTCGGCGGGCGTCCATCTGCCTGATTGAAGCGATGAAACACGCTGTGTTTCAGAGCCAGCGGCGGACGCGATCGCGGTAGGCGCGGTAGGCATCACCGAAGACGTGGGCGAGATGGGCTTCCTCGCGGCGGATGACGTGGCGGTCGGTGACGAGGACGGCGAGGGGCACGGCGAGCAGCACCCACGGCAGGTCGGCGGCGACGGCGACCCCGGCGGTGAGCAGCGTGAGCGCCACGTACATGGGGTTGCGGGTGTGGCTGTAGGGGCCGTGGGTGACGAGGTTGCGCGCGGGCTCCCACGGCTCGACGGCGGTGTCGGCGCGGCGGAAGGTGATGAGCGCCCAGGCGGCGAGGGCCAGCGCCGGCCCGGCGAGCGCGCCCGCGAGCATCCAGCGCGGCCAGCCGGCGAAGGCGGACCAGGGCCACAGCCACTCCACGGCGAGCCCGAGCGCGACGGCCGCGGCGTAGATGGCGGGGGGCGGCAGCTTGACGTTGGGCTTCTCGGACACGGCGACCTCCGCCCGCTGCGTCAGGACGCCGAGCCGACGACGCGCTGGCTGCCGTTGGCCGGGTCGATGGCGACGTAGGGCAGCCCGGCCTGCTTCCACGCGGCGAAGCCGCCGGCCAGGTGGGCGATCTTCGAGAAGCCGGCCTTGATGCAGGCCTCGGCGACGCGGTGGGAGCGCTTGCCGGAGCCGCAGTGGAAGACGATGGGCTTGCCTTCCTGGGAGGGCAGGTCCTTCGGGTCGAAGGTCGCCATGGGGGCGAGCAGCGCGCCGTGGATGTGCTCGAAGGCGTATTCCTGGGGCGTGCGCACGTCGATGATGACGACCTCACCGCGCTTGTGGGCGTCGTAGAGCTCCTGCGCGCCCCAGTTTTCCAGCGTGGCGCCGTCGATGGTTTCGGTGTTCATGGGCGGACCTCGCCAAACTTCTTTGAGCCCAACTGATCTAGCCTAACGATTCACGCTTTTGGATATACTGCAATGTGACGAATTATAGCGCTTTTTCCTACATATTAGTACCCGTGACATTAAACAATAATAATGTAACGGTGTAACTATTAATATGATCATTTAAATTTATCACTGAATGGCCACATATTATTCCTGCGTCTACGCGCTCCTTCATATTCTATACCTACAGCAACGAAAGCATAGATATTGTAGACCAACGACTTTATCAGCGCCATTACGTACGTTATGTATCCTACATATGCACAAAATACCACTAAAACAACAAACCCATACCAGCGTAAAGGTTGATAACACACGCGTGTGAGAATATCCGTTATAATCCCATTCTGGGATACGGTATATTTTATAAACAAAGATGTTATTAATAGGGTGAGAAAATGGGTTACGACACCAATAAAAATAACAATTGTGTACTTTAACTCTGATATATTTGGCCCTCTTGCATCGCTTCGCACTTTTTGATTCATAAAAACAAAAAGTTCAGTATTTGCGAATGTAGTGAAAATGGTGAAGGCAGTCAACCAAAGCGCGAGTATTGATGAACAAATAATTATAATGTCGCTACTCAATTCTTGCATGATATGACCAATATCCGTGGATAAGTTTCTTATGGGGACATAATAATATACTACAATCAATAGAGACACCAATAAAATTAAAGATATTATAATAGGAAATAAAAAATTAAACTTGCTTTTAGGTATAGATGAGTATAATTTATATAAATCCGAGAATTTATCTTCTCTCAATACTTTTATGGGATTCTCTTCACTCATCATTATGAATATCCGTTATGTCAATTTTTTCTAAACTTCCAAGAGGATTTGGGCCAATCGAGATATCTCCACTAGAGGTCACATTTGCGGCTTGATTAATGTAGTCTTGATACATAAGTTTCACCAGATCATTGTTTTCGGCAGGTAATGATTCATGCTCTACTTTTAACCTCAATTTTTCGTTATCAACTTGCATTTTAGTTCCTTCATGACCTTGTCCTTTTAGCGTCATGTGAACTTTTTCTCCATGTGCGAAAGCATCGACTGGCTCTCTCACATGATCGATATTCAATCCCTCGCTATTTGCCCACGACAGCTGTGTCCTGTCAGGGTTTATAGGCTTTGAGAGTTCTCGGATATCATCTATGAGGTCGGAGTATTCAGCCTCCTGGTTCGTGTCCATAACCCGGATGGTCAATGATTGTAATTTCTGAAATTGGTCAAGGTATACGGATAATGCTCGTTTGCTAACAAGGTATTCTACATCTAATGTGGGTTTTGGATGTATATGAGCAAGCCCTTTTATGGTTGCACGTTGACTTTGTTCGTTTAACCTATGTTTTTCTGTACGTAGAAATTCATCGTGCTTAATGTTTAAGAATTTTTTTATGGTTGTCTGAAAATTCTGTAACGATGGAGCATCACGAGTCATTGGCAGGTATATCAGACGATGATTGTTAAGTATAAGAAGGAATTGAGCGAATGTTGCTGCTTCGAGACTGGTCGGTTCTTCACGGATCCCCTCTTGAGAATCGTAGGTGTGACTCCGTTGAAGTAAAGAATCCTTTACAAAAGTGCCCCAAATACCTACAATATCATCCTCTTTTGATAGATAAACGAGTTCCGGCTCATATATGAAATAGATATTTTCTTCTCCATACTGACGAAATAGTTTGTCATCAAAAAATGATGGGAGCACGATTCCATTTAGATAGTCGTTCATAATGTATTCTTCCCCGAATTTGCATATGAAGTTCGCAAAAGTGACGTTATACATTTCTGTTCTCCGGCCAGTATTGGCATGACATCGTACGCTGGGGTAGTTAACGCTAAATTTGTTTCGAGCAAACTGCAACCCCAGACTGTTTGGAATGTGGGGTCAGCAACCATAACCAGCGGTATGGAGGGGTGAGGCGTGGTGAAGATCACCGCAGCTCCGGCCGCACGGTGGCCCAGAGCTTTTTCAGCAGCTTGATGCGGTGGGCGCTTTCGCCGCGCAGGCTTTTGACCAGCTCGCGCAGGGCGCGGCGGTGGTCGGTGTCGTTGGCGGGCTGGTCGTCCAGGTCGAAGAGGTCGGGCAGGGTGATGCCGAGCGCGCCCGCGATACGCGCAGCGATCGGGATGGAGGTGCCGGTGCGCCCGTTCTCGATCGCGGCGACCTGTTCCACTGAGCGGCCGATACGTTCCGCCATCTGCGCCTGACTGAACCCGGCGGTCAGGCGAAGATCCTGCAACCGGCGTCCGAACGCCTCGCGGATGGCCTGATCCTGCGAATCGAACCCGGTTCCCATGCCCCGAACACTGTGCGGGTTCGGGCGGTTGCTGAATGCAACCAGATTACCTCTTTCGCTCGCGCGAAGCGCGCAAGCAGGGGCGACACTACACGCGTGG
This sequence comes from Limimonas halophila, assembly GCF_900100655.1. Taxonomy (NCBI): domain Bacteria; kingdom Pseudomonadati; phylum Pseudomonadota; class Alphaproteobacteria; order Rhodospirillales; family Rhodovibrionaceae; genus Limimonas; species Limimonas halophila. Next base: position 15,135 of record NZ_FNCE01000006.1, on the reverse strand, counting down.
ATCGGGGGTTGGCGCATGGCTATGGCTGGCGGCGGGAAGACCAGCCACGGAGCCGTGCCATGTCCCAAAACCTTCGAACCGTCCGCCCGTGCCCGCCGGAGACGGAGCGCATCGCGGACCACGTGCGCGCGCTGCGGGAGGGGATGGGCCTGTCGCGGGCGCAGGCGGCGGAGGCGGTGGGCTTTCGCGTGGCGCGAGTCCGCGCGTTCGAAGAAGGCTGGGCCGGCGTGCCCACCCTGTACGTCGGCCGGCTGCTGCGCTTGAGCGGGGTGTCCGCGACGGCCTGGCTGGATGCGCTTTTCGCCCCGGCGGCCTGGCCCCGCGATCCGCGCGCCTTCGACCCCCTGCCGGCCGACGCGCGCTCGCTGGAATGCGCGCTGCGCCTGTGGCGCACCGAGCCGGACGCCGCCCGCGCCTCGCTGAGCAAGATGATCGCGGCCATGCTGGACCGCGTCTCCGCGTGAACGGCGCTCCCCATCTCGTGCGTCCGGGCGAGTGACCGCCCCCGGTGCAGCCGCCTTCCCAATTCGCGGCGTTCACGCGTGGTGCTTTACCCATTGCGTGCGGCGTCTTGCCCCGCTAGGGTTGAGTGAAATGTTAACACTCCGCGAAGGATCGCCTGCCCCGTGCGGGCGATCCATCCGGCCGTGCGCTGCTTTCGGGCGGGGCACGCCTGGGCGGAAACACAATCCACGCGCGGCGCCGCGCGGCGCCGGGGCGAGGGCAACGGAGCCGAACCGTGTACGCGCATCCGCAGCACGACAGCAAGTACGACGTCCAGAGCCTGCGCAAGCAAGCCGGGCGCTGGATGAAGAGCCTGCGCGAGCGCGCGGGCCTGTCCCAGCGCCAACTCGCCGAACGGGTCGGGCTGGACTACTACAGCTTCGTCTCGCAGCTCGAAGCGGGCCGCGGCCGCGTGCCGCCGGAACGCTACGAGGTGTGGGCGCGCGCGCTGGAGGTCGAGCCCAAGGCGTTCGTGAAGGGCATCATGCGCTATTACGATCCCGTCACCTATGCCATCCTCTTCGACGAGGACGGCGCGGATGCGCAGGATCCGACCCAGACCACGCGCGCAGCCAACGCCAACGACGACGCGTGAGCGCGTCCGGGCGGGTGCACCCGGTGTCCGGTCCGCCGGCCGCTCCAGGTAGAGCGGCCCCGCGCACGCAGGGAGGTAAAGGGTGACGGCGGCAATCCTGTCCTTTTCCAAGCGCGCACCCAAGCCGCGCGATTGGCGCAACCAGGAGATCGCCGAGTTCCACCGCGCCGTCGATGCGCTGTCGCGCGCGGGCTTTCAGGTCGAGACCGACCGCGGCCTGACCGACGAGGGCGAGCCGTGGTTCGTCTTCGTCCGCCCGGACAGCGAAGAGGTGATCGCGCACTTCGCGCGGCTGGACGGCACCTTCATCGCCGACGCGGGGCTGCTGGACAGTCCGGTGCGGGCGAACGATCTGCGCGAGGCGCTGAACCGCATCCTGGATCAGTACGAGGTGCTGGTCCCGCGCGCGCCGCAGCCCTCCGGCGGCACGCGGCTGTCGATTCATCCCGCGGCCATGCTCACGGCCTTCGTGGCGACGGCGCTCATGCAGCTCCGCGCCGACGACGCACGCGCCAGCACGCCCGGCGGCGAGGTGCGCGGCGGCGTGGGCGCCGGCAAGCCCGGCGGCGGCGAACACACCAGCGGCTCCAGCGCGGTGCAGACGGGCGCGATGATGACGGCCGCGATCGCCGCGGTCGGGCTGGCGGCCACCCCGGTCGACGGCACCGGCGCCGTCACCACGGTTTCCACGCCCGCGCTGCCGGGGATCGAGGCGCTGGCCGCGATCCTGCACGCCCCGGACGAGGCGGGCGCCGGGGCGGAGGACGCACCGCGCGTGCAATTGGTCAGCGCGCACGACGCGGCAAGCGATCTGGTCGGCGGCGCTGGCCGGGACGGCGAGGGGCGGAGCGCCACGGCGCCCCATCCCGTGTTGCTGCCGGCCGACACCGCGGACGAGAACGGCCAGCCGTTCGCGCAGCTTCAGGCGCCGCGCCCGGAGCTCGGCTTCACGGCAGAGCCGGTGACGGCCGCGCCGAACGCGGCCGAGCCGGAGAGCCCCGCGGCACGCCAGCTGGCGGTGGCGCAGCCGCAAGCGGAGACGACCTTCACCGCCGCCGACTCGCTCCAAGTCGATCCCATCGACTTCCAGGGCGTCACCCTGGATGCGGAAGGCGCGCGCACGCTGCTGCGCGCGCTGCTGCCCGATGAGCGCCGGGAAGACGACGCGCCGGCGAACGGCGACGCTCCGGCGGACGGGGAGGACGGCGAAAGCGGTGAGTCCGGCGCCCCCTGGCACGGGATCAGCCCCGGCGACGACACCGGAAACGGCGACGAGACCGGAAGTGGCGGCGACCAGCCGGACGCTGGCGGGCCGGAAGGCGACGAGCCGAAGGACGGGGAGTCCGGCGGTGACAGTCCCGGGCACGGCGGCGATCCGGACTCGGCTGCGGAGCTGGCCGAGCTGGCGGCAGACCGTGCGGCGGCGCTGACGCGCAGCGTGAATTACGTCTTCGACAACCGCGCCGACGCCCAGGACCTCTACCTGGACAAGGAGACCTTTGCCGGCGAGACCGCGCTGGAATTCCAGCAGGCCAACGACGGCGACCTGCCGACGGTCGTGGCCTTTGAAAGCGACCAGCTGGAGCTGGACGCCTTCGCCTTCATGCCGGGCGTCATTTTCATGGAGGCCGACGCCCTCACGCCGCAGCTCGACGTGGCGGATAGTCCCTCGATCACGATCGATCTCGCCGACGGCGGGGCCATCAGCCTCGTCGGCATCGGCAGCGTCGAAGCGCTGACGGCGTGATCACGCCCCGCGTCGTACCACGCGTGTGATTGCGGCGTGCGCAGCGGCTGTGGCCAATCGTCATCGGGCGGGGCCGCACGCCGGTCCCCCTTGCGAGGCGCGTGCGGCGCAACCAACCTTCGGGATGCGGTTAAGGATCGTCGCTGTGCGGGGGTTTACGCGGCGGCGATGACCATTTTACCGTTCGCACTGGACTCGGGGGCAAAAGTATAAGTTGTCGCGCACATGCTCACCGCAGACTCTTACCACGCCACCGCGATTGACCCGCCACGCCGCTCCCTGTTAAAGAGTTACTATACATGCGCTGGGGCTACCCCGAAGGGTGCACGCCGACCGGCAGCATGCATGGCCACGCTGAGCCAGCGAGGAACGCGCTAAGGGGCAGGGAGCGCCAACGCGCACCATCGAGAGGAGGCCTTCCATGGCAGACTTGAGCACACCGCAAGACCAGGCCACGGCGTTATTCGTCGGCATCCTGGGCCGCGCGCCGCGGACCGACGGCCGTGACTTCTGGGCCGGTGAGATCGAGAGCAACGGCATCGAGTCCGTCGCCGAGCAGTTCGCCACGTCCAACGAGCTGCAGAACACCGAGAACAGCGGCGCGCTGAACTTCGACGCCGACACGGCCACGCTGGCCGACCAGATCTCCACCAACCTGTTCGGCAGCGCCACGGCGCTGGGCGATCTGGGCCTGCGTGACGACATCGAGAGCGTCATCAACGACGACGGCAGCCCCGAGGGCATCGCCGCGGCGATCGGCGGCGCGATCGACACGGTCGGCACGCTGCAGGGCCTGGACGACGGCATCCTGTCGAGTTCCGCCCAGGCGGTCGTTGAGGCGCACAACAACCGCGTGGACGCGGCCAACAACTTCGCCGCCGCCTGGGACGCCAACGGCGGCGAGTGGGGCGACAACGGCAACCTCGACGCCGACCGCCAGCTGGGCCAGGACGCGCTGAACGGCGTGAACGAGAACGCCGATTCCGTCCCGAGCGAGGACAACCTCGGTCAGACCATCGCCGACGACGAGCAGACCACGCCGGGTGACGGCGATGGCGACGGTGACGGCGACGGCGACGGTGACGGTGATGGCGATGGTGACGGCGACGGCGACGCGCCGACCGTCGAAAGCGGCCAGACCGTCTCCTTCCAGGAGAACGCCGCCGCCGGGGCCGGCATCGGCCAGATCACGGCCACCGACGATGGCTCCATCACCAGCCTCGAGGTCACGGGCGGCGACGGCAACATCGCCGACTACGTCACGATCGACGCCAACGGCACCGTGGCGCTGACCGAGGCGGGCGCCGGCTCGGCCCTGAACGACTTCGAGACGGGGAGCAACAGCTTCACCGCCACGGTCACGGCGACGGACGACGACGGCAACACCGGTTCGGCCGAGGTCACCTTCAGCGTCTCCAACGACACGGCCGATGACGGCGGAGACTTCCCGAACCTCCCGCCGGCCTTCGGCGGTGACGGGCCGGAGCTGGTCGACGCCGGCACCTCGTCCAGCGAGAACATCAACGGCAACCAGTCCGCCACGGTCTCCGGCAACGGCGGTCAGGACCGCTTCGCGTTCGACACCGGCTCCAGCGCCGACCTGACGATCGACGACTTCGCCAACGGCGACCAGCTGTTCTTCAACGTCGATCAGATCGGCGACGTCGGCGTGCAGAACAACAGCTTCGAGGACGGTGAGGTGACGCTGTCGGCCGGTCAGGCGACCGTGACGGTCACGAACCTGTCCAACACCGTCGATCAGCAGATCTTCGACACCACCAGCTTCGAAACGCAGTTCGGCGACCGCGGCCTCGGCATCAACGGGGACGCCTTCGGCGAGCCCGCGTCCGACGGCAGCGGTGACGACGGCAGCGGCGACGACGGCAGCGGCAGCGACCTGCCGGCCCTGCCGAGCGAGGGCGGCCCGGATCCGGTCGATTCCGGCACCTCGGACAGCGAGAACATCAACGGCAACCAGGACGCCACGGTGTCCGGCGCCGGTGGTGACGACCGCTTCATCTTCGACACGGGCAGCAGCGCCAACCTCACGATCGATGACTTCGAGAGCGGCGATCAGCTGTTCTTCCAGGGCATCGACGAGCTGGCCGACATCGGTGTCACCAACAACGACACGACCGATGGCGAGGTGACGCTCTCGGCCGGTCAGGCCAGCGTGACCACGATCAACATCGGCCAGGACGCCGATGGCGACATCTTCAACGCCTCGACGTTCCAGAACGTCTTTGGCGACGACGCGCTCGGGTTCGCGTAACCCGGCACGGACGACCGGGGCGTGCTCCGCGCGGGCACGCCCCACCACTCGGGGGGACTTCCATACGGCTCCGCACGCTCGGGGGGGAATCCGCCCGTCACACGACGTGACCTTGTCCGGCGGCAGGTACGCCGGAACGGGTCCGGACTTGGCGACCAGGCATAAGGTTTGGGCCAAGACACAACAGACGGAGAGGCAACCATGGTTGATAGGCTCATTCTCGACGGCGACGGCGGCACCACGCCGATTGCCGCGCCGTTGGGCGGCGCTTCGCACGACGGCTTCAACGTCATCGGCACCGCCGCGACCGAGACGATCCAGATTCAGGCGAACCAGCAGACCGCCGGCCAGGTGACGAACTTCGCCGCGAACGGCGACACCGTTCAGTTCGCCGGCAGCGTGACGGACTACGACTTCCAGGTCAGCGGCTTCGGCCTGGAGATCACGGACACCGTCACCGGCACGACCTCCACGATCTCGCTGAACAACGACATCGCGAACGCGGCCTCGCAGCTGCAGTTCGCCGACGGCACGATCGACGCCGGCATCGACAGCAGCGGCGACAGCCCGGCCGTCTCGGTCGGCGGGCAGACCTTCGCCGACGGCGACAGCGTCGATCCGAACAACGTGACCGTTGGGGATGCGACCGGCATCGGCCGTGGCGGCGACCCCGTCGAGCCCCAGCAGGACTTCTCGCTGTCCGACAGCCCGAACGTCGTGGACGAGGGCGGCACGGTCACCTACACCGTGACGACCAACCAGGCGCTCAGCGAGGACACGACGCTGCAGCTCGCCACCAGCGGCAGCGACCTGGGCGGCAACGCGGCCGAGGCCGGGCAGGACGACTTCACGCTCTCCACCGGCAGCGTGACCTTCAACGCGGGCGCCGAGGCCGGCGACACCCTTACCTTCACGCTCGATGCCTCGCGCGACAATGTGTCCGAGGGCCTCGAGGGCGTGCAGGTCAGCCTGCTGGACGAGAACTTCGACCAGGTTGCCAGCGAGACCACCGGCATCTCCAACGTGCCGACGGGCAACACCAATCAGCTGACCACGGGTCAGGACAACGTTGGCCCGCAGCAGGCGCTGGAGACCACGGCCTCCAACGACACCACGCAGGGCGTAATCGACATGAGCTCCAGCAGCGACGGCACGCTGCAGAGCTTCGACAGCATCGATTCCGCCGGCGGCCAGTCCGACGAGTTGGTGGTCAGCACGATCGGCTCGGGTAGCGGTGCGGTCACCGTCAACCCGACGGTGGACAACACGGAGCAGCTGTTCGTTTCGAACAACGCGACCGGTGGCAGCGACGTTCTGACCTACAACACGTCGAACACCTCCGGCACGAACGAGTTCTGGTCGGACGGCAGCGCGTCCGGCAGCACCACCGAGATCAGCAACGTCGAGAACACCGGCGCTGTCTTCGGCCTTTCCGGCGCTGAGGGCACACTCCGTGCGGTGTTCGCCAACGACGCGGTCAGCGGTGACAGCGACAGCATCAATGTCACGGCGACGGGCGGCTCCAGTGCCACCATCGACACGGACAACGCGGCCGGTGACACGGATGTGGTGGAAACGCTGTCCGTCACGAGCACGGGTGGCGAAGAAAACACGGTTCTCACCACTGATAATTCGTCCAGTTCGAACGATATCGGCAACGCGTTCGAGACGATCGAGGTTGGCGGCACTGCGGACCTCGACCTCGGCATCGTGGAGGACGACGCCTCTGACGTCGCGACGCGCACGGTCGACGCCGCCGGTTTCGAGGGCGACCTGACCGCGACGTTCGGTACGACGGATGCTTCCGCCAGCGGCGGTATTTCCGCAACCGGTGGCGCTGGTGACGACACGGTCGATCTCGGCAATCTCGGCTCGACGAACGTGAGCGGCACGTCGATTGACGTCGCCACTGGGTCCGGCGACGACACCGTTGACCTGGGCAGCAACGACTACAGCGGCGACACGACGCTCGACGGCGGCGCCGGGACGGACGAGGTGATCGCGGCCGGCACTGGTAACCTTTCGCCGGGCAGCGGCGCCACGCTGAATAACTTCGAGACGTTCAGCGCCGAGTTCCAGTCTGGCTCCAGTGGCAACGTCGACCTCAGCAATCTCGGCGACTTCGAAAATGTCAACGCTGTTGTTGGCTCTGGTGGCCTTGCTGGTGCAGGCAGCGGCATTACCGCCAACTCGGTGGGCGCTGACAGCAATTTTGCCTTGCAGGCCAACACCAGCGGCGGGACTGAGCTTGGCTTTCTCGACGTCCGCCTTGCCAGCGGCGAGGCCAGCGGCAACAGTGATGCCCTTGGCTTCACGATCGAGAACAACGCCGCAGACACTGGCAACGGTTCCGGCACGTTCACGATCGGCTCGGGCGGTGACGGCCTCGTGCTGGACAGTGGTGACGTTGGCGGCAACGGTGAAGCCGAGCAGGTCAACCTGACGCTCAACAGCGCCAATGACCAGACCAGCGGTGATACCGACGTCGCTGATATCGAGTTCACGTCGATTCAGGACAGCACGATCGAGAGCCTGGACCTGAATGGCGATGCCGACGTGAAGATCTCCGCGGCGATCGGTGGCAGCAGCAGCGGCAATACCGTTGACGCTGGTGACCTGACCGGCTTTGTCGACCTCACCTTCTCCGGCGGCGTCGATCACGACGTGACCGGCACGGCCAACGACGACACCTTCGATTTCGGCAGCATCGCCGACAGCGGTGACGTGCTGAACGGCGGTGACGGCGATGATACGTTGAGCGTGTCCGCCTCGCAGAGCGGCTCCGGCACCACGTCGATTAACGCGCCTGAGACGAGCAACATTGAAACCGTGGACGTGAGCCTTACGGCGAATGGCGCGGGTACAATGACGGCTCCGGCCGTGGCTGCGCTTGATGCCTCCAATCTCGCCGGCAGTGAGACGATTGAGCTTAGCGCTACGCTGACATCCGGCGGTGGCGGCGAGCTCTCCATCGCGCGGCTCGACAATCTTGCCGATGGTGCTTCCGTCGACATCAAGGGCGACGCGACTGCGGGGAGCAGCGGTGCTGTCGAGCTGAATCTCGGTGGTTCTGGCGATAGCCAGAGCATCAACGTTGGCCTTGACGCCAGTGGTCAGACCGTCGATGAGCTCGCCCTCGACGCATCGGGCGGCAGCAATGGCATCGAGACCCTGAACCTCGACGTGAATGACGGCAGTGGCGAGTCCGACACCAACGCCACGATTTCCGATCTGGACGTTGCCAACACGACCACGATCACGGCGTCTAGCTCGGACGACAACCTGTTGGTCTCGAACGTCACTAACGGCAGTTCGATCGAGACGGTGGACCTTTCCGACTTCGGTGGCGGTTTCGAGATCGCTGCTCTCGGAAGCACTGGCGGCAGTGTCACTTATGATCTCGGCGAACTCGCTGAGGGAGTGAACAATCAGATTGCCTCTGGCGAGGGCAATGACTCTCTCAATGACACGGCCTCCGTCATCAATCTCGAGACTGACGAGAACGACACGCTCGTCTTCGATGGGATTGATAACAATCTCCGTGTTAACGGTGGCGACTTTGGCGGCGACATCGTCGATGACACGCTCGACTTCAGCAACGTCAGCGGCGTGAACAGCACCGATGACCTGACGTTCACCGGCGGTAACTTCGACGATGACAGCACGTCGGACGACACGCAGATTTCGTCCGATGCGTTCGACGGCGATTTGGTGTTCATCGATACGAACGTGAACACCTTCAACAACGACGACTTCGTCTTCTAAGCATCCGGGATAACCGGACGCTGCTTGGGGCCGGTCCTTCGGGGCCGGCCCCTTTTCATGTGGCCTGCGTCGGGCGGCTTCGCACCGCCAGAAGCGAACCACCGCTTCGCCGTCCCCGCTGCTCGCCGAAGTTGCCGGTGCGGGCAATGACGGGTCGGGGAGGTGGGGCCGGACGGATAAGGCCGTCGCACCCGTGGCAGGGTCAAAACACGATCCCGGCAACCCCTCTGGACGACCGGCGCGATTTTCGCCATACGGGCCGTCACCCCCAACGGATAAGCGAGCGGCAGGGCCGTGAAAGTTGTCTTCCTCTCGCCCATGTGCGTGCTGGACACGCGCAGTGGCGCCGCGCTGGAAATGCGCACGCTTCTGGGCTGGCTTTCCGAAGCCGGGCACGAGGCCTATTCCATCTCCGCCACGCTCTTCGACGGGCGGCACGAATTCCCCATGACCGCCGCCGTCGGCGCGGAGGGCGCCGCCGCCCACAACCAGGGCAAGATGCTGCGCTTCTGGCGCGATGGCGTGCGCCACCACGTGCTCTACACCAAGAGCACCCAGGGCCGGCACCTGGAACGCGACGAAGCCCAGCGCCTGCTGACCAAGACCGACGAAATCCTGCGCGAGCTGCAGCCCGACGTCGTGATCGGCTACGGCAGCGACACGCTGTCCAAGAAGCTGTGGGAAAGCGCGCGTCGGCACACCCGCACGCTGGTCTTTTATCTGGCCAACGCCTCCTACCAATACCCGGACGTCTTCCAGACCTTCGACCACGTGCTGTGCCCGTCGCCCTATCTGCGCGACCTCTACCGCGAACGCCTGGGCATCAATCCCGGCGTGCTGCGCACGATGATCCACGAAAACAACCGCGCGCCCGCGCACGAGGTCACCTCCGTCGCCAGCATCGGTTCGCGCAGCAGCGGCTTCATCACCTTCATCAACCCCACCGGCGACAAGGGCGCCACGCTTGTGATGAAGCTGGTGGAAATGGCGTGGGCCAAGCGCCCGGACTTCACCTTCCTGCTGGTGGAAGGGCGCGTTTCCGCCGACGCGTGGCGGGAGATCAAGCCCGACTTCGTGACGATGCCCAACATCTGGTGGATTCCGAACCAGCAGGACATGCGCCGCGTCTACAAGCGCACGGCCGCGCTGCTCTTCCCCTCCTTCATCCAGGAAGCGGCAGGGCGCGCCATCACCGAGGCGCAGCTTGGCGGCATCCCCGTGCTGGGCGCCAACCGCGGCGGCATCCCCGACCAGTTGAACGGCGGCGGCTTCTGCTTCGACCTGCCGGACGCGCTGCTGGAAAAGTACACCAACGTGCCCAACGCCCACATCGTCCAGCCCTGGTTCGACACGCTCCAGCGGCTGATGGACGACGACGCCTACTACATGCAGGCCGTCCAGCGCGCCCACCGCGCCGCCGAGCCCTTCGAGCCCGCGCAGCGCAAGAAGGACGCCGTGGCCGAGATGCTGGCGCTGGCCGACCAGCGCGAGGCGGCCGGTGCCGCGTCCTGAACCGCGTGCCGGGCGAAGCCGTGTGAAGGATCCGTGATGCAGACCGATCCGACGATCCTGGACGACTGTACCGTCGTCATGGCGCATCCCGACGACGAATGCCTGTGGGCCAGTTCGGCGGTGGCTCGCTCGCGGCAGGTCGTGCTGTGCTACGGCAACATCGGTAGTCAGCCGGGCCTGTCCCAACGCCGGCAGGCCGCGATGCAGGCGTTTCCATTGGCGAACACGACCTTTCTGGCCGTTCCCGAGAGCGAGGTGTTTTCCACCGCGGCTTGGCCGCTTCCCGGGGAAACCTGGGCTGGCCTGCGATGCCGGCGGAACAACGACACCTACGAAAGCAACTGTGAGCGCTTGATTGCGTTACTGCGCGAGCATCTGCGCGGGGTGAAAACGGTCGTAACGCACAACCCGTGGGGTGAGTACGGCCATGAGGAGCACGTGCAGGTATTCCGCGCCGTCATGCGGTTGCAACAGGAATTCGGGTTTTCCGTCCTCGTGTCCGGCTATTGCAGCAACCTGACGGTGCTTCTGGCGCAGCGGCATCTTGGCCGGTTTTCGGATTGCCTGGCGCACCAGCCGACGGACATGAAGATCGCGAAGACATTGCGCGATCACTACATCAAGCACGGCTGCTGGACGTGGTTCAAGGACTACGCTTGGCCGGATTACGAGCATTTCTTCGTCGTTGACCCGGCTGCGGCGTCAGCCAAGCGGCCGCAAACGCCGACAATTCAACCGTTGATGTTCGTTCAACTGCCCGCGCCGATGCGCGTTTCGTTCACGCTGGATCCGTTTACGTCGTAACCCGAGCGATCAGCTGACGCCGCTGATCCGGAGTGGCACCGCCGATGTCGAAGACGCTTGTTTTCACGATCACCACCGGCCGATCCGGGACAGTGTTCCTGACGGAACTGTTGGCGCGCAACGTTTCCAACGCGCGCGTTTACCACGAACACCAGCAGTGGTGGTCGCACGGCGTCGACACGCCCGATCACTCGGATATGATGCATTTCAACAATGCCGGTGTGACGCGAAAAATAAGGACGTTCTGGGCGCGTAAGTTCGAGCGCGTGTTGGCTGAGCCGGGCGAGGTGTACGTGGAGCCTTCGCATTATCTCGCGAAGGCCGGCTTGGTCGAAAATCTCGATCTGCTTCCGTCGGATGTTGGCGTGAAAATCGTCTTCCTGAAGCGCGACATCCGCAAAACCGGTCTGAGTCTGTTCAATCTTCGCGAATTCGAGAACCCCGCTTCGGCCTGGGTGTGGCTCCCGCCGGCGTCACAGAATTGCATCATACCGTCCAAGAAGTTCCGCCAGTTTGGGCGCGCCGGAACGATCTTGTGGTATGTGTCTGAAATGCGTGCTCGCGGCGGGTACTATCGGGAATATATAGCGAATAATCATTCGTGCGATTTCGTGGACATCAACCTTGAAGACTTCCGGGACGAGGATGGCGCCCAACGCTTTCTGGAACGCCTCGGTGTTCCAACAAAGCCGGAGGGGATCACGCTTCCCCCGCCAAGAAACGGGCGAGATAGCGTCTCCACGACGGAACAAGAGCGTCAGTATTACGAAGAGGTTTATCGGCGGATCAGCGGGGATCCGGAAACCGTCGGTAAGCAGTTCTTTGAAGCCGGTCGAACCCTGACCACCGGTCCGGTCCCGGCACCGAAGGTCGACAGCCTCGTGATCCCTGATTCCATGGCGGCGACCCAACGACCGAGTGCGAGTCGCGACGAGGACAAGAGTGGGCAGGTGTCTGCCCCGGCTACGCAAAGCGGGGCGGTCAGGTCGCCGGACGATGTTCGTCCAATCGTCGTCCTCGGGTCGTGGTCAAGTGGCACCACAGCCGTAACCGGGTATTTGGCACGGCTTGGTGCATATTCGTGTCCGCCCCATGTGCAGACGAAAGATCCCAGGACGCCGAACAGTCATGAACCCACCGGGCTTCGAGATGCGGTTTTGTCCCGTGTGGATCAATTTTCGCTTAAAGCCAAAGAAGGTGATACGAGCGGTTTCCGCGAATGGTTGCATGAATGGCTTCAAGAGCAAAAAAGATATGCGGCGGAAGCCGGATGTAGTCATTTGATTATGAAGCATCCTGTTTCGGCCTTCTTCATTGCTGATTTGCAAGCGGTGTGCGAGCCCACCTTCCTCGTGGTCACGCGGCCGTTCGAGGCCATCGAGCGCAGCCGCCAGCGGCGCGGGTGGCACCCCGTCTACGGCCAGGCCGGGGCGAAGGTCATCTATCAGACCATCTTCGGCAAGGTGGTGAACCAGGACATCAACGCGCTGAGCGTGAGCTTCGACCGCTTCCGCGCCGACCCCACGCTGGGCGGCCGGCTGCACACCTGGGTCGGCATGGACCCCAGCGCCCACACCGTCGACGCCGCGCTGGCCTGGGTGCGCGGCGAGCCGTAAGGGCCGGGCCGCCATGTGACGGCCCGGCCGTGTTCGTTCTCTATTTGTTCTCTTCCGCGGCTTCCGTCGTGGCCTCGCCCTCGGCGGCTTGAACCGTGCTCAAGGGCCGGATGCCCTCTACGCACGGAATCAGCGGACCGCCCGGCGGGATCTCTGCCAGGGGCGTGTGGGATGCATGGCCGTCCCGATCCCGATGAAGAAGCACGATCTTCTTGTGCGGGCGCCGGTAGGCTTCCGGCTTGTCCGCCGGCAAATGGTTGATGATGAGGATGTCGCCGTCGTGGGCGACACGCGTCATGCTTCCAAGGGTGTTCGGGTTCAGGATTTCGCTGAACTGCATTTTCGTGCCGATGCCGATGACGGCGAAGCCCTTCTCGGCGTCGCCAAGGCTGGCAAGCTTTCCGATGCTGGCGTTGATCATAGCGTACCTCGCAAATGTTCATGGTATGTTCTGCATGTCCGTGCGTACGAAAGCACGCTGCGTTTGTAAAGAGGGTGGCCGATGCCAGTTTGCTTCACCGCCCAGGGACCGGCTGGCGTCGCCGTGCCCGCCGGGTCGCCGGGGTTTCCGTCCACCGGAACGGGGTCCGGTGGCATGGGTGGGCGAGATTGCCCGCTTAAAGCGGGCAATGACGGGTACGAGAACCGGGCAATGACGGGTGGGGGGAGCGGGCCATGACGGGTGGGGGGCGGTCGTGAGCGTACGCATCTCGCCTCTGCCCCCTTGAAATGAACGCCGGTCGGGTGTCGGCTCGGTGGGCTGGCTTGTTGCGGGGGGAAGGTTTCAGGTGCGACGATGCCGACGGTGCTGAGAGAAAAGGGTTTTCGCTTCTACTTTTACAGCCATGAACCGAATGAGCCGCCCCATGTTCATGTGGACAAGGGCGGTGCAAGTGCCAAATTCTGGCTGCAAACGGGCGGCGTGGCATCCGCGACCGGCTTTTCGGCGCACGACCTGACGGCGCTCCATCGGTTGGTTCGCGAGCGGCGCATGAAATTGTTGGAGGCGTGGCATGACTTCTTTGGCACCTGACACCGATATCCGGGTCTTGGCCGTATCCGTCGACGAGTCGCGCCTGAGTGTGGACCTCATGGACGGCCGTTCGATCAGTGTGCCGCTCGCGTGGTACCCGCGCCTTGCGAACGCGACGCCCGAAGAGCGCGCGCATTGGGAAGTGGCCGGTGGCGGGTATGGCATTCACTGGCCCGACATCGACGAAGATCTGAGCACGGAAGGCCTGCTTCGCGGCGCGCGGGCGCCGCAACCGCACACGCCGGCTGAACAGCCGGCGTAGGGCGTCTCCCCAAGTTCGCGTCGCGAAGCGTCGCCGCCACCCGACCTTCCCCCATCGTCATCACCCGGCCCCGACCGGGTGATCCCACCCGGTTCGGTTATCCCCGCCGATCTCGGGGCCTTCGACAAGGGCGAGATTGCCCGCTTAGACACGCAGTCGCTGGCCGAAGGCCAGCAAGCGGGTAATGACGGATTGCCGCGACCACGGCGAAGCGGTATCGATCTCGCCGCTGGTGGAGAGGGCGGCGATGATCGCGATGACGGAATACTTCCGCGTGAACGTGCTCGCGAAACGCACCTACATCCGTTTACAGCATCGGACGCAAATTCGTGTTCAGGAACGTGGACGCCCGCAACGGTGTGCGGGCGTGACGAATTGGGAAAATCCGCCCCATTACCGTCATGGCCGTTCACCGTAACGGCCATCCACGCCTGTTTCTGAAAAGAAGTCCGATGCTGTAGAATGGTATTGGCAGGCGCTGGACGCCCCGGTGCGGCGCGAGGTGCAGCCCGAAGACGGGCGCATTCGGCATTGGACCTGGATACCCGAGATTGGCTGGTATCTGCGCGTGGTCACGCTGCCGGACGGCGAGACGGTCCACAACGCCTTCCGGATCGAAAGTGTCAACCGTGAAGCTGAATTACGATCCCGCGACCGATGCGCTCTACATCCATCTGACGGATGATGTGGCGGTCGATTCCGACGAGGTTTCGGATGGCGTCGTGTTGGACTACGACGCACAGGGCCATCTGGTCGGCATCGACGTTCAGCACGCCCGCCATTGCGCCAATATCGACCGCCTCGTCGTCGAACACGTTCCCGCACCCGGCCAGGATGCCGCGTAAGGAGGCTCCGGCTGCATGCCGGCCGGGATCGGGTGGGCCGGCTGCGCTCCGCACTTGCGGCCTCGTGACGGGGCGGCCAAAGCCGTCCACTCAAAATCTCCTGCCGATGCGATGAAACACCGGCTTGCGGCGAACCCGCCGGCCACGGTTGCGGTGTCGTGACGGGGCGGTGGATGCTGT